>JBEGRV010000063.1:0-3196 GCA_041180285.1 Actinomycetota bacterium | reverse complement strand
ACTTTTCAGCTAAATCACACCGAAACTTCACGCTCGGCCGACATCCACTTACTCTGTGTTGGAACGCCACAGTCAAAATTCGGCTCTGGTGCTGACACCAGTTTTCTATTCAACGCTGTTGACTCGCTACTTCCATACCTGACTGAAGATTCAGTAGTGGTTGGTAAATCAACTGTGCCGGTTGGAACAGCCGAAGCGATTCAGACATACCTTGATGAAAAACTTCCTTTCAGTGTTTCTGTGGCCTGGAACCCTGAATTTCTTCGTGAGGGCACTGCCCTGCAAGATAGCCTCACCCCAGATCGAGTTGTTATTGGGATCAAAGATGACTTCAGCTCAAAAATCTTGCGAGCACTTTACAAGCCAGTCACCGAATTGGGCATTCCACTTCTAGAGCTCGACATACCGACCGCTGAATTAGTTAAAGTTGCCGCCAATTCGTTCTTGGCAACCAAAATTTCTTTCATCAACGCTATGGCTGAAATAGCCGAAGTTGCCGGTGCAGATGCTGTAAAGCTAGCCGAGGCAATCGGACACGATGAACGAATCGGAAATAAGTTTTTGCGCACTGGAATAGGTTTTGGTGGCGGCTGTTTACCGAAAGACATTCGAGCATTTCAGGCTCGAGCCACAGAGCTTGGTGTTGGTGATTCGGTGTCATTTTTGGCTGAGGTCGAGTCGATTAATCTTCGTCGCCGAAACCGGGTACTTGAAATTGCCCAGGAAGAACTGGGCGATCTGAATGGTGTGAGGGTGACTATTTTGGGGGCATCCTTCAAGCCCGAAACCGATGACATTCGCGACAGCCCAGCAATGGCGGTAGCCGAATTGTTTTGGCAGGCGGGGGCGCGGGTAATCGTGCATGACCCAAAAGCGCTCGATAACGTTCGCCGAATTTATCCACAGTTGGAAACGCGAGAGCAGCTTGAAGATGCCTGCGTTGACACCGAATTAATTGTGGTTGCGACCGAGTGGTCTGAATACCGAAATGTAGACCCAGTTGTGCTGGGCCGCAGGGTGCAAAATCGTCTAGTTATCGATGGACGAAACGTTCTCGATGTTGATTCCTGGCGTTTAGCAAATTGGCAAGTTCGCGCCTTGGGTAGATCTCTAGACCGATTGCCGGTTTTGGCGTAGGAGGTTGAACTTGGAAAGCAAGTTTCTTTTTCGTTCATACGCCGCAATTGGAGACTCGCTAACCGAGGGTCTCGGTGATTTTGATTTTGACCTAAGCAGAAGTGGCGGATGGGCGGATCGATTAGCTGAGTTGCTCGCTCTCAAGGCCCAGGCAAACGGGCAGTGTTTTAAGTTCGCTAATCTCGCGCTTCGCGGAAGTGGTGCTTTGCAAATTCTGACGGCTCAGCTTGAAGATGCACTTCGATTGAAACCAGACTTGGTAACCATCATGGCCGGGGCAAACGATCTAAGCGCTTCCTCAAGAGAAAGACTGGAAATTGAAAAATTGCTTCGCGGGGCAATTGGACGATTGATTGATGCCGGCTGCTACGTTGTCGTTGCGAACACAATCAATCCACGCCATCTGAATTTATTTAGGCCTTACATTTCCAAATCGAGGCAAATGTCGACCGTTATTAACAAAGTGGCAGCTGAATTTGAGATTCCAGTCTTGAATGTTTTTGGAATCAACAAATTTCGCGAGCTCGAGTACTGGGCCGAAGACATGGTGCATTTCTCGGGTCACGGGCACATCGAGGTTGCAAATCGCGCGGCCGACCTACTCGGTCTAGAACAGTCATTGCGTTTCAAGACAACTGAGCCATTAACCAAACCGGCTCGAGGTTTTTGGGGCACATTACGCTGGATTGCAAAGCACGTTGTTCCATTTTTGGTTCGCCGAATTAGAGGGCGATCGTCAGGTGATGGAATGTCACCGAAACACGATGAATTCGTAACGCTGGTTAGCGCTCAAATTAGGATTGACGCTTTGCAAGCCGCCTAGTTCTGGCCTCACGAATCAACTCAAAGGGCAGTGGCAGTGAAGAAATTACAACAAAAATAATTACGGCAAGCTCGATGTTTTGCTTTACCCAAGTTACATTTCCGAGCGCGTAGCCAATCGTCATCAGCCCGACCACCCAGGCTATACCGCCAATAATGTTGAGGCGAAGAAACCGTTGGGCATCAAAACCACCAATTGCCACAAACATCGGCACAAGTGCGCGCATTATTGGGATGAATCTCGCCAAGATAATTGCTCTGGCGCCGTATCGATCAAAAAACTGGCTGGTTCGCTCGACAGTTTTCGTGGTAAAAAACCACCCGTGCTCTTTCTTAAATAGCTTTGGCCCGGTTTTTTTACCAACCCAAAAACCAGTTTGAGCACCCGCAACGGCCGCCACTAAAACTATTGCCATAGCGATAGGAAGCGGAAAATCGGTGAGTACGGTGGCCAGGGTGAGGCCGAGCAAAAACAGTAGTGAGTCTCCCGGTAAAAAAGAGCCCAATATGGTGGCAGTCTCAAAATAAATAATCAGAGCGACGCCAAACACCGCAAAAGAGCTCAAGCTTTCAATCAGCCATTGTGCATCGATCATCAGGCGGCCTTAGTGAGAGTTCTACGAATTACTCGGTAGTAATGCTTGAGCAAAATTTGATTATTAGCTGCCCAAGATTTACCCAATACGGAGCTACGAGCAATTTCACCCATACCAACTCTTAGGTCAACATCTTTGAGTAGTCTGATGATTTTGTTTCGGTACGCGTCGGGTTGGTCGGGGTCAACCAGATAGCCATTGACCGATGACACTATTAGATGGGTTGGGCCACCCCGATCGGGGGCCACTACTGCAAGGCCCGAAGCCTGCGCCTCTTGAATTGTTTGACCGAAGGTTTCTTCTGTTCCACAGTGCAAAAAAATGTCCATCGCAGCATAAGCGTGTGCCAGATCTGAACCTTTGAGCTCACCCGTGAATTTTGCCGAAACTGGCTTAAATTGATCTTCAAGTTTCGTGCGCTCTGGCCCGTCGCCGACGATCAAGAACTTAATACCGGGAAGGTCGAACAGCTCAGTAAACCTATTCACCTGTTTTTCAGGTGCCAGTCGACCAACAAACCCGATCACCACGTCAGTAGGGTCACCAAAATCTTGTTTTATCTTGATTGCTTGAGCAGATTTCTTCAGCTCTGGAGAATATTGTGCGAGATCGACACCTCTAGCCCAGACCTCCACATTTGG
>JBEGRV010000062.1:0-3287 GCA_041180285.1 Actinomycetota bacterium | reverse complement strand
GTCTCAATTGTCTTTGCAGCAGCGACGGTTTTGGCCGCAATCATGACCAGCAACCTGACTCCTCAATCAATGATTGCATCGAAAGGAAAATAGTGAAAACTTTCGCCGTGACCTACAACTATGGACCAGATACTGACCTAAGAATGCAAATTCGAGACAGTCATCGAGCTTGGCTCAGAGAGCTCTTTGCTGAACAGATTCTCCTAGCAAGTGGACCAATGGTCGACCTCGACAGTGCACTGCTGATTTTTCGCAAAGAGAGTTTCGACAGCCTAGCTAAACTTCTTGATCAAGACCCGTTCGAGCTAGCCGGTGTTATTGCCGAACGAGAAATTCTTGAATGGAACCCCGTAATCTCACCCTGGAGCCAACAGTGACTTTTTCAAACTCGCAAATGCCTGCGCTAATTACCAACACCGGCCAGAAGATTCCTCAACTTGGCCTGGGCGTGTACAAGGTAACTCCAGACATCGGCGTGGACCTGGTCAGACTTGCGATTGGCAATGGCTATCGACGTATAGATACCGCTGCCCTTTACGACAATGAGCCAGAAATTGGCGCCGGGGTCAGAACCAGCGGCGTTGACCGTGAAGAGCTTTTTGTCACAACCAAAATTTGGAATGATCGCCAAGGTTATCCAGAGGTTTTTGATGCGGTTGAGGAGAGCCTCAATCGACTTAACATCGGCTACCTAGACATGCTCTTGATTCACTGGCCAGCCCCCGCCCAAGGCAAATTTGTTGAGACCTGGCGGGCATTCGAAGAGCTGCTAGATAAGGGCCGCGTGCGGGGCATTGGCGTTTCAAACTTCAACCCAGAACACATTGAGGAACTCATTGAAAGTTCAAATGTGATTCCGGCGATTAACCAGGTAGAGCTACACCCTGGCTTGCAGCAAGCCGAAGTTCGAGCCATCAACCAAAAATTTGGGATTTTGACCGAGGCTTGGTCGCCACTTGCCAGGGCCCGAATGAACGATGAAGGGGTAATTCAATCGATCTCCAGCCGCACCGGAAAAACACCTGCGCAAGTTATTTTGCGCTGGCACATTCAGCTGGGCAACCTGGTAATTCCTAAATCATCAAATCCAGATCGATTATCTGAAAACATTGACGTTTTTGACTTCGAGCTAACCGAAACCGACATGGCCTCGATCGCCACCCTCGAGAACGGGAATCGAATAGGCCCTAACCCTGCCGATTTCAGCTAGTCTTCGTCACTACACCTGATCGGTTGCCGCAGGCTCTTTCTGATTTCTGGTCGCCCAGAGACTCGCAACAGTTGTCACAAATAGAGTGACCAAGATCACGCTGAGCGACAGGTTTGTCGAAATTTCTGGTACCCACTTGACGTATTCACCGCCGTTGATAAACGGTAATTCGTTTTTGTGCAAGGCGTGGAATACCAGCTTTACGCCGATCCAAGCCAAGATAATCGACAATCCGATTCCCAGGTACTTGAGCCTCTGCATCAGACCGCTTAGTAAAAAGTAGAGCTGCCTCAAACCTAGAAGTGCAAATGCGTTTGCGGTGAACACTATGTATGCCTCTTCGGTAAGGCCGTAAACCGCAGGTATTGAGTCAAGCGCGAACAAAACGTCAGTTGCACCGATAGAAATCATGACGAACAACAGTGGCGTTGCGAGACGTTTACCGCCCTCAATGATTGTGAGCTTGTTTCCGTGAAATTCGTCGGTGCTTGGCACACGCTTTCGGATGAATTCCATCAATTTGCCGCCGGGCACTTTGTCATCGTGGGCCTCATGGAAAGTATCCCAAATCAGCATCACCGCGGTGTAAATCAGGAACGCGCCGAAAAGATAGAAAACCCAGCTGAAGGCATTGATCGCAGTTGCACCAACTGCTATAAAAATACCCCGCAGAATCAGTGCGATGACTATACCGATTAGAAGAGCCTGGCTCTGAAGTTTTCTGGGCACGGCGAACTGGGTAAAGATGATCAAAAAGACAAACAAATTGTCTACGCTGAGGCTTTTTTCGGTGATAAAACCTGCCAGATATTCGGCTCCGTACTGCCCACCCCAGGCCTGGCCGACAAACCAAGCAAAGCCAAGCGCAACAGACATGTAGACGGCGCTTTGGATAGCACTCTCTTTAAATGTTGGTTCGTGCGGATTCCTCAACTGCACCACTAAATCAACGACTATTACAGCCGTGAGCACCAAAACGGTGACCCACCAAACCCATGGCTCTACCAGCATCAAACCACCCTTTCTCGAAAATCAAACTGGTAAAAATGCGGAATAATTCCTGAGATTCAAAGGCTGAAAATCAGGAAGGGATGAAAATGCGCGTATTGATTTCTGGGGCCTCGGGGCTTATCGGAACCGAACTAAAACGGCAGCTAATTGAACTCGGCCACGAACCGATCAGCCTAGTTCGAAATCGAGCCGCCGGACCCGGAGAAGTTGCCTGGAACCCCGATCGACTCGAAATTGACCCCAAGATTATGAACAGCATCGATGCAGTCATTAATCTCGCTGGAGCAACTACCGGACGAATCCCCTGGACAAAGAAATATAAGCAAGAAATTGTTAGCTCTCGAATTAATTCAACCCGAACGCTAGTTCGTGCAATTAACAACGCCAGCACGAAGCCAAGAGTTCTAATTAGCGGTTCTGCATCGGGCTTTTACGGCGACAGTGGGGACTCGATTTTGAATGAAGAGTCGCCCAAAGGCTCCGGTTTCCTCAGTGACCTTGCTGCGAATTGGGAGCAAGAGGCTCGGCTTGCCAAAACGAGAGTTGTTTTGGTGAGAACCACCATGGTTATGTCTAAACGACTCGGTGCTTTGGGAAGACTACTGCCGTTGATTCGAGCTGGCATTGGCGGCGCTTTGGGAAACGGTCGCCAGTGGTGGGCTTGGATTTCGGTGGAAGATGAGGCGGCGGCAATCATCCATCTAATAAACACAAAGGATGCGGAGGGCCCATTCAATCTGACTGCGCCAGAACCAGCAACCTGCGGCCAAATCGTGACAGCTCTAGCAAAAGAATTGAAGCGGCCCGCCTTGTTCAATGTGCCAAGCTGGGCTCTAAATTTGCTTATCGGCGAGGCAGCTCGAGAGCTGCTCCTGTGCAGTCAAAACATGACCGCCACAAAATTACTTTCAACTGGTTTTAGGTTTAGGCATCCCGATCTTAAGGCGGCAGCCAATTGGGTGGTTAAAAAATAAAAAAAGAGGGACCTTGCGGTCCCTCTTTTTTTGCTTGAAATTTACTTAGCCGCAGGCTTCTTAACAGCAGTGGCCTTGGCGGCTGGCTTAGC
>JBEGRV010000061.1:0-3559 GCA_041180285.1 Actinomycetota bacterium | reverse complement strand
GCCTGTTGGAAACTATCTGCGCCTAAAGAACTGAGAGGGCGTAATGGCCACCGATTACGATGCACCTAGAAAGTCCGACGACGATAACGAGTCGATCGAGGCCATCAAGGAGCGCATTCCAGACAAGCTTTCCGGCGTGGTCGACATCGATGATGCAGATCACGCGGAGTCGTTTGTCATACCTGAGGTCGTCGCCGAAGACCTTGAGGTAGTAGTTTTGCCTCCTCAAGACGATGAGTTCACCTGTACCGAGTGTTTTATTGTCAAACATCACTCGCAGTTAGCCGCCAAGAAGGGCCAGTACGGTCCGGTTTGTGTTGAGTGTTCCTAACCTAAGCTCAAAACCTTTCTCAGAGTTATCTGCTCTCAATTGAGCGCTTTAGCAAATGTCCACGTCTACTGCTAATCAGTAGGTAGCTGGTCGGATCATTCGAGTCGTTTATCCAAACCTTAACAAGGTGTGGCAATCCCGATTTGAAAGCCAGAAAAGCGTTGCGATCGAGTTGAACGCCTAATTCAGCTTGAATACCTTTTCCCTCGATCACATTTACTTCGCCAAGTGATGCGAGCGGTACTTTTGCGAGACCCACAGTCAGGTAGTCAGGCCAAACTTCTATTTTTCGGGCTCTAAGCGTCATGAAAATCACAATTACGCCATAGGTTGCAGTACCTGCAATTAGGCCGAATGCAGAATGTACTGGCAGAAAGACTAACCAGACCGGAGGGATGATGAGCAGCGCAACTAGATAAAAAGTAAGGGCAGGAAACTGCCGTTCGCTGAACTTGATTTGCATGCTTTTAGACTACGCTCAAAGACGTGTTTGAAGACGTTCCCGTACTAATTTCTGTTGCCGATGAGTTCTTGCCTGTTTATGCGAAACCAGGAGACGCAGGCGCCGATTTACGAAGCACCGAGGAGCTAACAGTGCCGGCGAGAGGTCGAATTCTCGTTCGCACAGGAGTTTCTATTGCCCTTCCCGATGGTTATGTCGGTTTGGTCCATCCTCGATCTGGTCTTGCTGCGAAACACGGAATCACCGTGTTAAACGCACCAGGAACTGTTGATGCCGGATATCGTGGAGAAATCATGGTTACTCTGCAGAATCACAGCGACGAGGATTTCAAGATTGCGAAAGCGGATCGCATAGCTCAGCTGGTGATTCAAAAAGTCGAAAAAGCTCGGTTTATTCGCGTTGACGAACTTCCAGGAAGCGAACGCGGCGAAACCGGTTTCGGATCGAGTGGAACCAAATAAATGACCCAGATTTACAACAACGCCAAATCAGCACCTTCCGATCGTGCCACTGCCGGACCATTCGACGTAGCTGAGCGTTCAGAAACTTCCGGTTATCTCGATTTCGGAGCGATTAGGGTGCCACAGCTGTCGGGCCTAACCGTGAAGCTTGAGGTAGAGGAAGCTACCTCGAGAATCATCGCGATCACACTTGAGCAAGATGGATCAACTGTTCAGCTTCAGGCTTTCTCTGCGCCTAAGTCAGAGGGGCTATGGCACGAGATTCGGGCCCAACTTTTAGCCTCGATAGACCAGCAGGGCGGTCTGGTTAAAGAGCAAAGTGGTGCACTAGGCCCTGAGCTACTGGCGACCTTGAACGTCGTTGACAACGACGGCAAAGTGATCGGCACCAAGCAGCTGAGATTTGCGGGTATCGACGGCCCACGCTGGTTCTTGCGTGCTGTTGTGTCTGGAGCAGCTCTAACCGACGCCCGAGCCCAATCCGATATTGATGACCTCATTCGAAGCATTGTTGTAAAGCGTGGGGACGCCCCCATGCCTCCACGTGACCTACTTGATTTAACAACCCCCGACGGCAGGTTGCCGAATTCTCGAATTCAGTAATGCAAAAAGACGCTGCAGCCAAAAAACTAGGCATCAATACATCCGGGGGTGAGCCTCAGGTTTCCGCAGCCTCAATATTGACATCGCTCGGTGGCTGGATAGGTGTGGTTGAGGCGACCGCGCCAGCCCTCAGTTACACAATCTGTTATCTAGTCACCAAAGCTGTTCTGCCCTCTGTAATTGTCGCCGGTACAATCTCGATCTTCTTTCTACTGACCCAACTGGTGCGCAAAAAACCACTAACCCAAACGGCTGTTGGAATGATTTCCCTCGCAATTGCAGTTTTTCTGCCGCTCAGAGAAGGGGGCCAGCCGGCAGATTACTTCGTACAGGGTTTCATCACCAACGCGATCTATCTCGGTGTGCTTTCCCTCTCGATCATCATCCGAAGGCCGCTGATCGGATTCTTAGTTGGCGCTTTTAAGGGGGATTTGGCCGGTTGGATTAGGGACCGGAAAAGCGTCAGACGGTACTCATGGGTCACAGTACTTTGGGTCGGTTTATTCGCTTTTAGACTCGCAGTGCAACTTCCTCTTTATTTTTCAGGCTCGGTTGAAGCACTCGGAATAGCGCGCGTTTTGATGGGTGTTCCGCTCTACGGAATTTTGCTTTGGTTCAGCTGGCTCTTGCTCAGAAAGTCAATTACTGCGGTCAGCTAGTGGTATTTTTGGAACAACGTTAGATAGGAATCTCAATGACTCAAGTCAACAGTTTTGGTGCTGCCGACCTTTTGAAGGTTAACAACAAGGAGTACCGCATCTTCCGCTTAAATTCGGTAGACGCAAAGACGCTCCCATACAGCCTCAAGATTTTGCTTGAGAACCTGCTGCGCACCGAAGACGGCGCCAACATCACTGCAGACCACATCAACGCAATCGTCAACTGGGACGCCGCTGCAGAGCCCGACGTAGAAATTCAATTCACACCTGCGCGTGTAATCATGCAGGACTTCACCGGGGTTCCATGTGTCGTTGACCTGGCCACAATGCGTGAAGCTGTTGCCGAGCTCGGCGGAGACCCTAAGCGCATCAACCCTCTGGCGCCGGCAGAGCTTGTTATCGATCACTCTGTACAAATTGACGTCGCCGGATCATCAGATGCCTTTGAAAAGAACGTTGAGCTTGAGTACCAGAGAAACGGTGAACGCTACCAGTTCCTCCGCTGGGGCCAGACTGCATTCGACGACTTCAAGGTTGTTCCTCCGGGCACCGGTATTGTTCACCAGGTTAACATCGAGTACCTGGCACGAACTGTCATGGCACGTGAAGTGAATGGCGAACTCCAGGCATATCCGGATTCATGTGTAGGAACTGACTCACACACCACAATGGTGAACGGCCTTGGCGTTCTAGGTTGGGGAGTGGGCGGAATTGAAGCCGAAGCGGCCATGCTCGGCCAGCCTGTCTCGATGCTGATCCCTAAGGTTGTCGGGTTCAAGCTAACCGGCGAAATCGCTACGGGTGTGACTGCTACTGACGTTGTACTCACCATCACAGAGATGCTTCGTAAGCACGGTGTAGTTGGAAAATTCGTTGAATTCTATGGCAAAGGTGTCTCATCTGTGCCACTTGCCAACCGAGCAACTATTGGCAACATGTCGCCTGAATTCGGTTCGACTGTTGCTATTTTCCCGATTGACGAAGTCACAATCGACTATCTTCGTACCACTGGCAGAAGCCAAGAAGAACTTGATCTCGTTGA
>JBEGRV010000060.1:0-3839 GCA_041180285.1 Actinomycetota bacterium | reverse complement strand
ATGTCGCTGTGCTGCAGAGCTTTAGAAAAAGACACGGTTCTCTTTCGGGTAGTTAGGAGGTGGGGCTGGGGTGCTGGGGGCACAACTAATTAGTTGATGTGCCCCGACATCATGTTCATCATTACGAAACGCACCGATGACATGACGACCCTTTCTACCCACCGCCTCAGTGAATCATCTTGATTCAAGCAGCTGAGAACTGTGTTGAGATCGAGTTTAGGCACCCCAAGAGCGACATTGCTCTACTGTTGCGAATTGTTACAACGCAGAGCCACCCAGGGGAATTGAACCCCTGACCTGCTCTTTACGAGGGAGCTGCTCTACCGACTGAGCTAGGGTGGCGTGTTGCAAAGCAACTACAACAGTTTAGCCTGCACGCTGTTGCCGGGTTTCCAAGCACCAATGCGCGCAAGCCTCGCTTTAGCGGCGTCTTCAATGGGAGATTCTGGCCCAATGGCAGTTCGCATCACCCGAAGCACGGCGCGAGTGAGCGGCTGAATTAACCAGCGAGGTTTCGCACGTAGGCCAAGAAGGCCCCTGAACTCCGGCTCCAGCGATAACACCGCAGCCTCGAATAAAAGTCGATAAACCGGCTTCGCAGCTGCAGGTAGAGGTGGGTACTGAATGAACCGGACCACGTCAAACGTGATTTCTGATGTTTTCAAAAAGCGTTTCTGCCGCTCAATTTCGGTGATCAAATCTGCCTCAGATACCGGCACCTTGCTGAGCCCTAAAGGCTCGACTGATCGAGACCAGAGTCGCACATAAGCGTCTGCTCCGCCGGGTATTTCACGCCAGGCATACATCTGATGAGCCCTTAGAAACGACTCCATGAAGGCAATGTGTACCCAGAGCAGCAAATCTTCGTCAGCGGCACGGTAGCTGCGGTTCTCTCCCGAGGCAGTGGTGTACTTGCCCGAAACTCGCGAATGCATTCGGTTTACTCGATTCGCTTCCTGCTCAATTGCTGAAATTGAACCAAACGTGGTTACGGTCAACCAACGGATTGTTCCGGCCAGACGGCCCAGAGGGTCTTTTTCATAGCGAGAGTGTTGGGCAACCCCGGTGAGTGACCCAGGATGCAACGCCTGCATTAGCAATGCACGAATGCCGCCAACCAGAGTGCCAAAATCGGCGTGAACCACCCACGGTGCATCATCCGGAAGAAATAGGCCGGGCTCATCACCTGCAGCAACTATAGGAAGCCAGGGTGGAACCCCATTTGGGTCTTGTGAGAGCAGTTTACGAAAACGCTTGGAAAGGTTTTCTTGGATGCGATTGTTCTGTTTCACAAAGCCCTACTCTTGTAATTCGATGCCAAAGCAACCAAAGGAATAACCATGAAAGAAAAAGATCTAATCCAGCTAGCACAAAAATCTCGGATGCAGATTGTAATTTCACAGTTGGCACCAACATTTCTGCTAATTACAACGGTTGGATTGGTAACAGAGGTTCGCGCTGCAGGATCAGCGGTGATTTGGGCGACCCTCGGTATTTTGCTTGCCTCGGGCATATTGGGCGCTTTGGTTCAGTTCACTTCGGCCGATGAATTTCAGGCAATCGCCCGTGACTTACGCGAGCTAAAAGGTAAGTCAGCTGCAGCTAAATCGATCATCAGTTGGGCACCGTTGATGCACATTGTGAAGTTCATCACCACCAGCATTTTTGTTGTAATTTTTGTCGCACTGGTAATTGCTCTTACACAGTAGCTCTGCGAACAAAAAGGCCCCGGCGTAAACCGGGGCCTTTTTTATTAACTAATTAGTGCTGAACCGCTTTACCGATAGCCGCACCGGTCAGTGAGCGAACCTCAAGTTCTGCGTACTTTGCGGTGTTGCGTTCGTTCGAGGTGATTGCGCCGAGCCATCCCATTAGGAAACCAAATGGAATCGAGACAATACCTGGGTTGTTCAACGGGAACCAGTTGAACTTCACACACTCGGTGTCTGGTAGGCACTTGATGAAACTGGTCTCAGTTCCGGATACGTTTCCAGAGAAGATCAGCAAGAACAGAGCCATTCCGAGACCACCGTAGATGGCCCAAACCGCGCCACGGGTGTTGAAGTTCTTCCAGAACAGCGAGTAAAGGACTGCCGGAAGGTTAGCTGATGCAGCAATTGCGAAAGCAATCGCAACCAAGAAGGCCACGTTGAGCCCCTGAGCTCCGATCGCGAGCACGATAGCCACAGCACCAATCAAGATGGCAGCGATACGCGCAACTCGCACCTCACTCTTCGGGTCTACGTTGCCCTTCTTAATGACGTTGGCATAGAAGTCGTGAGCGAACGACGACGATGAGGCCAAGGTTAGACCAGCTACCACCGCAAGAATTGTTGCGAAAGCAATCGCACCAATGATTGCCAACATGGTTGCTCCTCCGGTTTCACCCGCGATTTCAACGCCGAGTTCTTGCGCCAAAAGCGGAGCTGCCAGGTTTCCACCCTTATCGGCTTCCTTTATGGCGTTTGAACCCACCAGCGCAGCAGCACCAAAACCAAGAGCGATTGTCATCAAGTAGAAGGCGCCGATGTTTCCGATTGCCCAGTTCACTGACTTGCGAGCAGCCTTCGCGGTTGGCACGGTGTAGAACCTGATCAAAATGTGTGGCAAACCTGCGGTACCCAATACCAAAGCCAAACCAAGCGAGATCAGGTCAAGCTTGTTCATAAGGGTTTTGAACGGGTCGCCCTCAACCTCAACACCATATTTTCCGCCTGGGTTTAGGAAGCTTGCGTTGCCGCTCTGCTCTTTAGCCGCACCAAGCAGCGCGCCGATGTCAAAGCCAAACTGCCAGAGCACCATGATGGTCAAAACCAAAGCACCGATCATTAGCAAGAATGCCTTGACAATCTGAACGTAGGTAGTGCCTTTCATGCCACCGACGGTCACGTAAACAATCATCAAAATGCCCACAACGCCAATGATTAGGTTTTTTGCAGCACTGTTGGTCGGGTCAATTCCGAGCAGCAGTGCAACTAGGCTTCCGGCACCGACCATCTGAGCCAGCAGATAGAAGATTGAAACCACAACGGTTGATGCAGATGCAGCAGTGCGAACTGGGCGCTGCTTCATACGGAATGCAACCACATCACCCATGGTGAAACGACCCGAGTTTCTAAGTGGCTCGGCGACCAGCAGCAACGCCACCAACCAGGCGACCAAGAATCCGATTGAATACAGGAATCCGTCGTAGCCGGCTAAAGCAATCATGCCGGCAATACCGAGGAATGAGGCCGCAGACATGTAGTCACCGGCGATAGCTAGACCGTTCTGAAAACCAGAGAACGATGCGCCTCCGTCGTAAAAGTCTTGCGAATTCTTTTTATTCGAGCGACCAGCTCGAATTACCAAGAAGAGAGTAAAAGCGACAAAAACAATAAACAGAATTGTCGAGAGAGTTGTTGAATTCATTAGCCCTTGTGACCAATCTGTTCGTTAATTTTGTCTCGCAAGTCATCCGATGCGTCATCGAGGTTTTTGCTCGAGTGACGCTCGTACAGCCAAGCAATTAGAAATGTTGTAGCAAACTGCAAAACGCCAAGGATGATGGCGATGTTGATGTTTGGTGCAACCTCGATGCTCACCCAGTCACGCGCGAAAGCGGTGAGCAAAATGTAGCCGAAATACCAGACGAGGAAGGCTACGGTTACTGGAAATGCAAAACTGCGGAATTTTTGCCGCAGTTCTTTGAACTCGGGGCTTGCCTGGGTGTCTACCCAAACCCCGTCTTTATCTGTCGATGCCATTGAACTCCAATGTTCAAATTTTTCTTCAGTCGCACCGTTGCGATTGAAACAGGATGCAAAGAGCACACCATTCCAAAATCTAGCGACAAAATG
>JBEGRV010000059.1:0-4034 GCA_041180285.1 Actinomycetota bacterium | reverse complement strand
AGCAGCACCAAAATTGCCGCCGCTATCCAGATGAATGGACCCTGCAAAACTTTTTTGAAATTCATAACCGGGTGGTTCCCGATGCCTTTCTATGAGTAGACCGCTGGCGCGAGCACAGCTACGTCTTTTAGAGTGCGGTACTTTTCGTTGTAATCGAGGCCGTAACCCACCACAAATTCGTTCGGAATATCAAAACCCACAAGTCTGACATTTACTTCCACTTTTGCTGCATCTGGTTTGCGAAGCAAGGTGACCACCTCAACCGAAGCGGCACCGCGAGCCTCGAGATTTGCAATTAGCCAGCTGAGGGTTAGACCTGAATCGATGATGTCTTCAACGATTAGCACGTGGCGCCCGATCACGTCGGTGTCGAGGTCTTTGAGAATTCGCACCACTCCGGATGAAACGGTACCTGAACCGTAAGACGAGATTGCCATCCAGTCCATGGTGGTGTGGGTTTGCATAGCGCGCGAGATATCTGCCATAAACATGACTGCACCTTTGAGCACACCGAGCAAAAGTGGAGATTTACCCTCGTACATTTCATCGAGCTCAGCGGCCATTTCGGCGATGCGCTCTTTGATTTGTGCTTC
This sequence comes from Actinomycetota bacterium, assembly GCA_041180285.1. Taxonomy (GTDB): domain Bacteria; phylum Actinomycetota; class Actinomycetes; order Actinomycetales; family Microbacteriaceae; genus Rhodoluna. The sequence goes on along the minus strand of JBEGRV010000059.1, from coordinate 3,441 downwards.
GGTAACTAGAACTTCTTTGATGTCGTTCTTGATGGCAGCGAGATCCACTTAGCAGGCTCCTGATTTGAGGGTTTTGGTGCTCTTGAAAACTAGGTTTTCACCAGTGCGTTCTACTCTAACGCCTGGAAGGGTGAGTGGTTTTTGCCCGTGCCAATCGGTGGATAACTCGAGCACCGCAGCCACATGCACCGAACCCGAGTTCTGAGAAAACAACCTGAGTGCCTGTAACACCACCCGAGACGAAATCGCCGCCGGAAGCCGCTGCAATTTGACCAAGCTAATTTCTAGCGAGGTTGGAGCAGATGTGACGCAGTCAAGATATGCCTGTTCTGCTTCTGCGGTGAGATGGTCAACGTCGACCTGCATTAGCTGCGCCGTTCGCCCCAGGGCCTCGATTACGCCTGGGCCGAGCTCTTTTTCTAGAGTGGGCAGCACCGATTTGCGCACTCGAACCCGAGTGAACGTGGGGTCATCATTGTGTGGGTCATCCCAGAAATAAACGCCCGCATCTTTGCAATAACTTTCAGTCTGCGCCCTAGAAATTTCCAAAAGCGGATGAAGTAGAACGACGCCCTCAAAATTTGAAATCGGCCAGATGCCGGCGATGGATCGCGCTCCGGAACCGCGAGCCAAACCTAAAAGAACTGTTTCGGCTTGGTCATTAAGCGTGTGAGCTAGGGCGATATGTCGGATTGAGTTGGCCTTCGCGTGTTGCACCAGTGCGGCCAGCCGGGCATCCCTGGCGGCATTTTCGGTTCCTCCGGCGCCACTCACCTGCACCCGAACCGAGTCAACAGAAACAGACATGCCTTGCAAACGACTAACCGCGGTTGCGGTGAATTCAGCCGAGTCAGGCTGCAAGCCATGGTCGACCACCAGAGCGAAAACTTCGATGCCGGCCCTCGGGCCTTCAAACGCAGCAGCCGATGCCAACGCCATCGAGTCAGCACCGCCAGATACCCCGAGCAAAATTCGATCGCCGCGCTTGAGATTCGCCAGGGTAAAAGAATTGCGCACGGCTCGACGAATGTCTGCCATGGCAGGTGTTAGTCGAGGTCGGTTGGTCACGGCGTCTTTCGGTAGTCTTTTATAAGTCGTTTGGCGATCTTCCCGCCACAAGCCTATTTAGGAGAACCATGGGTTACGAAGCAGTTATCGAAATTCCTCGCGGCAGCCGAAACAAATATGAGGTTGACCACGAAACCGGCCGCGTGCACCTAGACCGCGTGCTGTTCACCCCATTCGTTTACCCGATTGACTACGGATACTTCGACAACACCCTCGGTGGCGATGGCGACCCACTAGACGCGCTGGTAATTCTCGAGTACCCGGTCTACCCGGGTGTGGTGGTAAACGTTCGCCCAGTTGGTTACCTAACCATGGAAGACGACGGGGGCATTGACGAGAAGGTTGTTTGCGTATTGACCAAAGACCCTCGCTACGCTCACATTCAAGACATCGACGACGTTCCTGCCCAGTTGAAGAATGAGTTGAAGCACTTCTTCGAGCACTACAAAGACCTTGAGCCTGGCAAGTGGGTAAAGGTCGGCGACTGGCACGGCCGTGAGGCTGCTGAGAAGCTGATCGTCGAGGCCCAGGAGCGCCTGAAAGCCCAAGGCCACTAAGCGTCTAACTAAAAACTCCCCGAGCGCTATCGCCCGGGGAGTTTTTACTTAACCAAGTTTTAGGCCGAAGGGCGCCCAGCATATGGGAAGAGCTCTCCGAAACGCACCGGCACGATGCGCACGGTTCGGGCTGGGTTTGGCGCCTCCATCATCATGTCGCCACCTAGGTAAATGGCCACGTGATATTTGTCGCCATTAAAAGCGGATGACTGCGTCCACCAAATTAGGTCACCCGGCTGCCATTGATTCAGCGGAACGAGTTTGCGAGCTGCCGCCATGGTGTTGAACTGATTGGTAGCCGAGTGGGTGCCGATGTAAATTCCGGCGGCCGCATATGAAGCCTTAGTCAGGCCCGAGCAGTCCCAAACGTCAGGGCCAATGCCGCCGAGAACGTAGCGTTCGCCCAGCTGCTGGCGACCAAACGCAATTGCTGCCTCTACCTTGGCGCTGTCAGGTGCGCCGACGTCGTATAGCTCAGGCGCAATTGGCTTGTCTTTGACTGCGTTCTGGCGGGCTTCAGCTGCCAAACCCTCAGCGCGCTGACGTTCTAGATCAGCAGCGGTGTTTCGCAGCGTTGCAAGCTGCGCGTAAAAAGTGCGGTTGGCGCGTTCATTTTCATCAACTTTTGCTTGCACCGCGTTGGCCGCGGTTCGCGCTTCATCAAAGGCAGCTTTGGCGATGGCAGCTTTTCCGGCCAGCTCATCTTTCGCTACCTTAAGTTCGTCACCCAGTGCCTGAGCCAGCTGCTTTTTCTCAATTGATTTGCGGTAGAGCTCATCGTTTTGCTGGGCAAGTTTTTCTTGGGCGCCGAGTTGATAAAGCAGGTCGTCTGCCTCGCCAGAATTCAAAAACAAATTGAGCGAGGTTCCGCTGGCACCATTTCGGTACATCTGCGATGCGATTTGGCCAAGTTGCTGCTGAGCTTTTTCAGCCTGGGCGTTGGCAGCATCTGCCTGGGCCTGAAGCGAATTTACCTTCACGGCTATCGCATCAACCTCTTCTTGAGCCTGATTGAAAGTTTCACCCTTAATCTGTGCAACCTTGGCCAGTGCATCAGCCTCAACGGCGAGATCTTGGATGATCTTCTCGAGGCGGGCGATCATGGCTTTTTTGGCAGTTACATTTCGCTTTGCGGCGTCTACCTCTGCCTGGCTTGGGTAGCTCGGCACCGCCCACGAGGGGCCAATCGCAGTTCCGGTTACAACCAAACCGGCCACCACCGCTGAGGTGATAAGGGCGCGCGAAATTCGAGGTTGCATAAGCCGAAAATAACACGAAACCTTCAATCGTTGCTTGAACCCCGCAGGGAACTCTCAGCAAATTTTGCGGATTAGTTGGAGCCAAGATTTCGATTGCCAGCACCAGATTGCCAGCCTGAATAATCTCAGGTTGCGCCAAGGTACAGGCAGCGACTATTCTTTTCCCTTGGTGCTATGAAGTATCTCTTTGTAGGCCCCATCGTTTAGTGGCCTAGGACGCTGCCCTTTCACGGCAGTAGCACGGGTTCGAATCCCGTTGGGGTCACCAAGTAGATGTGTAGTAGCAGCAAGGTCCTGTAGCGCAGTTGGTTAGCGCGCCGCCCTGTCACGGCGGAGGTCGCGGGTTCAAGTCCCGTCAGGATCGCTTTCAAGGAGCCCTTCTTTTGAGGGGCTTTTTTGAAATCGGGCAGTTTACTGTTCGAGGCTCTGTAGCTCAGTTGGTAGAGCGAACGACTGAAAATCGTTAGGTCACCGGATCGATGCCGGTCGGAGCCACGAAATCCCCCTAAGGTTCTCACGACTGACGGGGGATTTCACTTTTAAGCGGGTATTAGCAT
>JBEGRV010000058.1:0-4222 GCA_041180285.1 Actinomycetota bacterium | reverse complement strand
GTAAGAGCTTGGATCGTCAGTCAGAAGAGGTTCGCAAGAAGGTTGTAATTCTTCGTCTAGTGCTAATCGCAACCTGGGGTGTCTACCCAATCTCGTTCATCTTCAACATGAACTCAACTGGCTTCGATGCTGCCGGCTTCGTGGCTCGTGAGGTTGGCTATAGCATCGCCGACATTTTGGCGAAGTGCCTCTTCGGTCTGATCATCTTCTCGATTGCGAGAATCAAGTCAGCTGAAGACGACAAAGAGTTCGCCAAGTCAGAGTTCCGCGACTAGTCGATGCGTCGCTAGAACTCCTACTGCAAAATGCGGGGTCGCCAGGGCTGGTGACCCCGCATTTTCTATGTCATGAAAGAAGATCAATGGCTCAAGTAAAACAATTGAGAAAAACCCTCAAGGTTGGCGCAGGTGTATTCGCAATGAGCGCTGCACTGTTGCTAGTTGCCCCATCAGTATTTTTGAAGCTACTAGATTTGCCCTCAACCTCAGCGCTAGAGTGGTCGATGCGCATGATCGCAATTACTCTTTTTGCCCTCGTCGGAAACATGTGGTCGGTGGCCGCCAGAGGTAGCCAGGAGTCGGTTTTGTATTCAGCTCAGGTCATGCTTGTAGCAGCAACTGCACTCGGTGTTTTGACACTAATGATCCCGGTTAAGTTAGGTCTCTTCACCATCGCGTATGCGTGCGTCGGTTTTGGTTTCGGACTTACCTACCTGATTTTTTTGCTGCGAAAAACTAGCTGATAACAATTTCGAGATGTTAGCGGTCACTCATTTTTAAAGCCTCTAGTCTGGTACAAGTTTGTTGGCCCGAGTGCCACGCTAGTTGCAACTACTAGAAAGGTCTGTCGATGTCTCGCTCCAGCATTTTGGTTTACGCCGAGCGCGTTGGTGGAAATCTAGGCCACATTGAGAAACTACTAAAGGGCCCGCTCAAAGACTTTGAAGGCCTTCACGTTCTTCCGTTCTTTCACCCTTATGACGGTGACGACGCCGGCTTTGATCCAATTGATCACAAAATAGTTGACCCTCGACTCGGTGACTGGTCTGACTTCAAGCGCATCAGCGAGACTCACGAATTGACCGCTGATTTGATTGTGAATCACGCGTCAAACTTGTCGCCAGAATTTCTAGACTGGCAAGAAAAAGGCGATGAATCTGAATACGCCGGCATGTTCCTTACCTTTGACGTGGTGTTTCCAAACGGAGCAGACGAGGAAGGTATCACCTCGTTTTACCGCCCACGCCCCGGCATGCCTTTCACTGCATACGAGGTTGCAGGTAAGCGGCGACTAGTCTGGACAACCTTCATGCCCTCTCAGGTTGACATTGACATCAAACATGAAAAGGGCCAGGCCTACCTGAGAAGTGTTCTCGATGCATTGGCTTCAGGCGGCGTGAAGGTTGTGCGTCTCGACGCGGTTGGCTACGCGGTAAAAACCCCGGGCACCGATTCGTTTATGACCAAAGAGACACTAGAGTTCGTGTCGGAAATCGCCGAACTAATTCAGTCCTATGGCATGCGCGTTCTGGTCGAGGTTCATGCCCACTACACCCAGCAGCTAGACATAGCGCCCTTGGTCGACCTCATCTATGACTTCCAAACCGCGCCGCTGCTTTTGCACTCCTTCTTCACGGGCACAGTAGATCGCCTGGATAATTGGTTCAAAATTCGCCCATCCAACTGCCTAAATGTGCTCGATACGCATGATGGCTACGGGGTAATTGACGGAGGGCCTATCAATGGCCGCCCAGGCCTAATTACGCAGGCTGAAATGGAAAACATTTTTGCCGTAGCTGAGAAAAACACCCGTGGGCACTCAGCAATCGCATCGGTGGTTCCGCAGTGGTTTACCCTGCCTCACCAAATCAATGCCACCTTGCCCAGCATTGTTGCAAATGACACCGCATACATCGCCATGCGAGCAGTGCAGTTCTTCTTACCAGGTGAGCCGCAGGTTTACTACGTCGGCCTTTTCAACGGCATGGATGATCGAGAGCTGTTTGCAAAAACCGGACAGGGTCGAGACACCAACCGACACCACTACACGCCAGCCGAAATTGAGTTGGCTCTAAAGTCTGATGTAACCCAGGCCATCATTGCCCTTGCTCGCATTCGCAAACATTCAGCATTCCAAGGCAACTTCGCTTGGGCTGTAACCGGTGTCGACAGCATTGAGCTTCGCTGGGATAACGCTGACGAGTTTGTCGCGCTTGAGATTGTGACAACAGTCGGTGCGCCATCCTTTAAGATTTCAGCCTCAAGCTCGAGCGGAGTTCGTGAATTCGACTCAGTTGCAGAGTTAGCAAAATACTGAATTGACTGTCTAGGCTGGTCAAATGACACAGTTTGCCGGCCCTAATTCGTTTACTAAATTCGCCGCATCGCGCCGTAGTACGCGCGATTTTCTGCCCACTGCCATTAGCGACGAGCTGATAAATCAACTTATTTCGGACGGACTCACGGCCCCATCCTGGTCAAATACCCGTCCGTTTTTGGTTGCAGTTGCAGCCGGAGAAAAACGAGATCGCCTGAGCGCAGAATTTTTGAAGCGTTGGGATGCCGTTAAGGGTGCTCGCGGTGGTTCAATTTTTAGCAAAATCAAACTGGCGATCTCGCGTTACGGCCTACCGACCTCAAACTGGGTTGTAGCAAAACCATATTCTCCTGACCTCTTGCCTAGAAGCCAGAAGGTAGGTAGCGAGCTATACAACTTCATCGGCGTAGAGCGCGGAGATAAAAAGGCTCGCGACAATGCCTGGGCAAGAAATTATGAATTCTTTGGTGCGCCCGTTGAGCTTTTTATTTTTACCCACAAGAGCCTCGGAAAATTCGCAGCATCTGATGCAGGTTTGTTCATGCAGAATTTGATGCTCAGCGCTCATGCGATGGGTCTCGGCACATGCGCTCAAGGTTCAATTTCGGTCTGGGAAGATGCAGTGAGAGCCGAGTTTGACGTCCCTGAAAATTACTCGTTACTCTGCGGTCTAGCAATCGGTTACCCAAGCGCAAATAAGATCAACAGTTTCGCCGCCGAACGGCTCGATGCTAACGCCATTATGGTTAAGTAATGCCTTACATTCTCGCCAGTTTTCGCCTGGCTATAGCATTTGCGATTGGTGTTGCAATCACCTGGCAAATTTCGGATCGAATTGCAAACAACGTATTTCGCCCAGCCGAATATTTCAGTTTCTTCACGATTCAAACAAGCTTGCTTACGGCGATAGTGCTCGCCGGTTCTGCGTTGCTCATGTTCAAAAACGGACTAGATAGCCCATCTGTGGTTCGATTTCGTATCGCGGTAACATCCGCATCAATTGTGGTTGGAATTGTGTACAACCTTTTGCTGCGTGATGTTGCACCGGCAGCAGCTGACATTGGTTACGAGTGGCCTGTTATTCCCAATGAAATTCTGCACGTATGGGCACCGATTCTCGTCACCATCGACTGGCTGCTAACTAAGAATCAGACAAGCGTTCGTGTGCACTCTGCACTGTGGGTAACGGTTTTCCCTATCGCTTGGCTAAGCTTCTCAATCATTCGTGGCAACATCGACGGATGGTGGCCCTACTGGTTCATTGATCCCACTGACCCGGGCGGAATTTCGCAAATGCTGACCTACATTGGTGCAATTACCGTATTTTTTATTGCCATTGGGTACGGTATGGTCGGTCTACATCGATTGGTAAAAAGACTTAGTCGATGAGTTTTGAACTAATTGGGCTTGCGATTATCTCAGGCCTACTCATCGGTGGAATGCAGGCCTTTTTGGGCCTTGGCGGGGCAATAGTCGCGGTGCCACTGCTCTATTTCGGATTTGGTTTTCCCATACATGAAGCGTCGATAGCCTCGCTCGGTGTCATCATTTTTTCTTCAACCATTGGGCTTATTCCAAAGGTCAAACAAAAAGTAATTGATTACAAAATTGGCCTTAGAGTATGGGTTCTCGCGATTCCTGGAAGCATCATCGGTGGGCTACTGGCACCTGTAGTCGCAGATGAAATAATCAGCCTGACCTTCGCGGCAATACTTTTCACCAGCGCCGGCATTTCTATGCTTCACCGCGAAGAGCTGTCTGAACGGAAATTAGCCTGGCCTTGGTTTGTGCTGATTTCAACCGCTATTGGTTTTCTAGCCGGGTTTGTTGGTTTCGGTGGCGGTATCTTCGCTGTACCTGCACTTTTGGTGGCCTTCAGAATGAGCGTGATTAGAGCTACGAGCAC
>JBEGRV010000057.1:0-4239 GCA_041180285.1 Actinomycetota bacterium | reverse complement strand
CCAGGGTTTACTCGAACCGCACCGCAACCCGCATCGATGGCTTGGAAAACGTACTTAGGCTGAAAATGGATGTCAGCAATCACCGGAATTTGAGATTTTTTTGCAATCAGGTGTAGGCGATCGGCGTCGTCTTGACTAGGCACAGCGACTCGAACTATGTCGCATCCGGAAGCGGTTAGCTCGGCGATTTGCTGAAGCGTCGCGTTTACGTCGGTGGTTGGAGTCGTGCACATTGACTGAACTGAAATTGGCGCATCTCCGCCAACAGCAACTTTGCCCACCATGATCTGACGGGTCTTGCGACGCGGTGCGAGGGTTGGCGGTGGGGTTTTAGGAAGACCTAGATTTAGAGCCGGCACGATTCTCTCGCTTTCTTGACGCTTTAATCTAACAAGCATTCACCCGTTTTTTATGCCTTGAGTCAGGCTAGAAACAAAACCTAGGCAATTATCGGATTCACTATGTCTGCGACGATGAGAACAACACTCATGAAAATTAGACCGAGGAAAACCAAATAGGTGAGCGGCATTAACAAGGCTGTGTCTGCCGGCCCTGGGTCTGGCTGTTTGGCAAACCTGTAGGCAACTCGTTTCAGGGCCTCGTAAATTCCGCCGGCAATGTGGCCGCCATCTAGAGGCAGCAGTGGAATCATGTTGAAAGCGAACAAGGCCATGTTTAGCGACCCAAGAATTAGCAGCCCGACCGAAAGTTTTTGCAGTAGATCAAACCCAGGGTTTACCCCAACCTCAACGGCAATCTGGCCCACGCCGACAATCGAAACTAGACCGTTCGTGTTTCGTTCAGTGCCCGAAACGGTGCTGATGACAACCTCAGCAACCTGCTGAGGAAGGCTAAGAAGCATGGTTACCGTTTGCCCGAGAGCATCATTGGCGCGAGCAAACGCCTGGGCCGGAGCTAACGGCTGCATCACCTCTTTGAGCACAATGCCGATTACGGGAGCTGGGGCCAGAACCGGCTGCCCATTTGCGTCAAGAAGGTAGCTGCCATCGGGCAACTGCTGCGGCCGGCTTGCTGCAACGGGAGTGACCGGCACCTCAAGCTCTTGCTGAGAACGGATCACAGTTAGAACAGAGACCTGGTCGATTTTGAGTGCGGAAGAAACCTGATCAAATTTCTCGACGCTGATGCCGTTTACCGCAACAATTTCATCGCCAGGCCGCAGCCCTGCTGACGCAGCGGGAGATGGGCCATCGGTTTCCGGATTGCAATCGCTGGCCACAACCGGCACGCAAGCTGCAACCTCAGAAATTGTGGTTGATCGAGTTGGTTCGCCAATTGTGCCTAGGGCACCAAAGATAAGCGTGAAACCTAAAATCAGATTCATTAGTGGGCCACCGAACATGATGATGACCCGCTTGTAAACCGGCAGTTGGTAGAACTGTCGGTTGGCGTCGTTTGGGCCAATGTGCTCGGAGTGAGCAGACCTAGCGGTAGCGATCATGTTGGCAAATCGGCGACGCTTCGTTGGTTTTCGATCTGGTGGATACATTCCGATCATGGTTATGAAACCACCCAGAGGAATCAGTTTGATTGCGTACTCAGTTTCACCGATTTGACGCCGAAGCAGAGTGGGCCCAAAACCGATGGCATATTTTGGAACTTTCACGCCAAATAACTTGGCGGGTATTAGGTGACCCAACTCGTGTAGACCGATGGCAAAACCGATTCCGAGCCCTAGAAATATCAGGCTCACAATGCTCATCAGTGTTGAATCCATGGCTCGAGATTAGTCGGTGGGTCTGACAATTTTCTGAGTTAGCAGGCTCGAGCCATAATTCCGTCAGCGCGATTGCGTGCCCATCGCTCCGCTGCCAGCACCGACTCGAGGGTCAAGTCTGGCTCAGGTTCATGTGCGTCAACCACACGTTCGATAATCTCAGCGATTTGATCGAATCTAATGTGGCCATCGTGGAATGCATCAACGGCCTGCTCATTGGCAGCGTTGTAGACCGCCGGATAGGTTTTGCCGGCGGAACCTACTCGTCGAGCCAAGGCCACCGATTTGAAGACAGTTTCATCCAGTGGTTCAAATGTCCAGGTTGCGGCTTTTGACCAGTCGCAGGCTGGGGCAACATTTGGTAGCCGTTCAGGCCAGGTCATACCCAATGCAATCGGCAATTTCATGTTTGGTGGTGAGCACTGAGCAATTACCGATCCATCTACAAACTCGACCATTGAATGCACGACCGATTGAGGGTGAACGGTAACTTCAATGCGATCGAACGGGATGTCAAACAGCAGGTGGGCCTCAATCAACTCAAGGCCTTTATTCACCAACGAAGCTGAATTAGTGGTCACGACTCGACCCATCACCCAGGTTGGATGCGCTAGAGCCTGCTGCGGAGTGACTTCACGCAATTGCTCTTGACTAAAACCTCTGAATGGACCACCCGAAGCGGTCAAAATAAGTTTCTTGACTTCTGCAGCCGCACCTGAAAGCAGGCACTGTGCCAGAGCAGAGTGTTCACTATCTACCGGGATGATTTGCCCTGGGGTGGCCAGTTGAGTGACCAGGCGACCACCAACGATAAGGGATTCTTTGTTGGCCAAAGCCAACTTTTTTCCAGACTTAAGAGTCGCCAGAGTTGGTGCTAGACCGATTGAACCGGTGATGCCATTGACGACTATGTCAGCGTCAGTGTTTTCGACCAATTTCGTGGCCTCTTCAGAGCCTAGGGCAGTGTTTGCGACCGCAAATTCGCTGGCCTGAGCGGCAAGTAGCTCACTGTTCGAGCCAGCGGCGAGGCCAACCACCTCGAACCGGTTGGGGTTTTCCCTGATTACCTCGAGGGCTTGGGTTCCAATCGAACCAGTCGAACCCAAAATAATTACGCGACGCACCAGACCATCATGCCACGCAAGCTGAGTCGGAGAACAAGCGCGACCCAAGAACTGCTGGGTCAAAAAAGTTTTGGGAGTTTTTCTGTCGCCTTAGCCCAGATGTTTTTGCGGGCTTAGACTTGTGGCTATGAGCGAGAACCTAATCGCGCAAGAGCGCAAAATCGTAACTGCAATTCCGGGCCCTAAGTCTCAAGAACTTCACCAACGTCGTCTGAAAGCTGTATCTCACGGAGCAGGTGCAGCGCTGCCGGTCTACATTGAGAGAGCTCACGGCGCAATCATCGTTGACGCCGATGGAAACCAACTAATTGACCTCGGTTCGGGAATTGGCGTAACCACCATTGGACACACCAACCAAGGTGTTGTTGAAGCGGTCAGCGAGCAGGTTCAAAAACTAACACACACCCTATTTACTCTGACCCCATACGAAAACTACGTTGAGGTCTGCGAGCTGCTCAACAAGCACACTCCAGGAGATTTCGAGAAGAAGTCGGTGCTCTTCAATTCAGGCGCAGAAGCCGTTGAGAACGCTGTGAAAATTGCTCGCAAGTTCACCCGTAAAAATGGAATTGTGGTTTTCGACCACGCGTACCACGGCCGCACTAACTTGACCTACACCATGAACTTCAAGGCAGCCCCCTACGGAAATGGTTTTGGTCCACAGGCTGGCAGCATTCACCATGTTCCGATGTCTTACCCGTATCGCGATCCACAGGGCCTAACCGGCGCCGAAGCTGCAAAACGCGCCATCACCTACATTGAAAAACGGGTCGGTGTTGAAGACCTTGCAGCGATCGTCATCGAGCCCATTCAGGGTGAGGGTGGATTTATTGTTCCAGCGCCAGGTTTCCTCAAAACCTTGAGCGAATGGGCCAAGGCAAACTCAGTCGTAATGGTTGCCGATGAGGTTCAGGCCGGTGTGGCTCGAACTGGAAAATGGTTTGCCAGCAACTGGGAAGACGGCTTTGAGCCAGATCTCTTCACAATCGCCAAGGGTATTGCTGGAGGAATGCCAATTTCTGCCGTTACTGGTCGTGCAGAAATCATGGATGCCTCACACCCGGGCGGCCTTGGCGGAACATTCGGTGGAAACCCAGTTTCAGCTGCCGCTGCACTTTCGGTGCTGAAGCAAATTGAAAACGGAAACGCTCTTGAGCGTGCACAACAAATTGGCGTGCTACTCGAGACACGCCTCCATGCACTGCAAGCGAAGTACCCGGTGATCGGCGATGTTCGTGGTCGTGGGGCAATGATTGCTATCGAGTTGGTCGAGCCAGGCACGCTGAACCCGAATGCACCTGCGGTAGACAAACTGGTAAAGCACTGCCACAGCAATGCGGTTCTAGTTCTGAATGCTGGAACGTACGGTAACGTAAT
>JBEGRV010000056.1:0-4336 GCA_041180285.1 Actinomycetota bacterium | reverse complement strand
CAAGTGAGCAGCAGGATGAGCTGACCCGTTTGGTTGAGGTGGCTCCTGATGAGCCGTTTATTTTGCACCCTGGCGAATTTGTGTTGGGATCAACCTACGAGTTTGTTTCGCTGCCAGACAACATCGCCGCTCGACTCGAGGGCAAGTCATCGCTTGGGCGTTTGGGGCTGCTTACCCACTCAACCGCAGGCTTCGTTGACCCAGGATTTAAGGGCCACGTCACGCTTGAGCTTTCAAATGTTGCGACTTTGCCGATCAAGCTCTGGCCCGGAATGAAGATTGGGCAGCTTTGCTTCTTCCAGCTTTCTTCACCTTCAGAAACCCCATACGGCTCGGCTAAGTACAGCAACCGCTACCAGGGGCAGCGTGGCCCAACCGCTTCGCGCTCGTACCAGAATTTTTACCGCACCGATGTTGGTATCGCCCCGCTAGAGCAGTAATTGCCGGCGGTACAATCTTGAATTTGCATGTTTGATTCTACAAATTGTAGAATCAAAGCTGTTGATGATCTGAATCATGGAGAAGTGTTTTGAACCGAATTGCAAAATCCCTCATCGCAACATTAACAGCCGGCGCTCTAGCTCTCACTGGGGTGGCTGGGGCTAACGCTCACGTCAGTGTTCTTCCGACAATTTCTTCGGCTGGCAACCTGACCGACTCGCTAACAGTTGGAAAGAACAACACCATTTCGTTCCGCATCGGGCACGGTATCGGCTTAGAAAAAGACATAGTGCACCCGGTCACCAAAAAAGTCGTTGCAGCCGCAGGAAAGACTTTCGTGAGCACCAAGCAGTTCTCGGTGAATGTTCCTAAAGTGGCCTTGGGAGAAGCTGGAACCAGTTATCCACGTCCAGCTTTTGTGCCCGGTTGGAAAACAAAGTCGGTCAAAAACAGTGACGGAACCGTAACTGTAACCTGGACAGCAATTTCCGACGACTTTGCATTGCCCAACGGTCCAGAGGGCGACACCGCTGCTACTACCTACTTTGACTTCGGCCTACGCGTTTACTTTGCTACAGCAGCTAAAGGCCAGAAAGTTACCTTCCCCGCGGTGCAAACCGGTGTTGTCGTCATACCCAAAGCCAAGAATTTCAGAGAACAGCGGGTTCGCGTCTATGAAACCTGGGACGGCTCAACCACCGATACCCTGCTCGACAATAATTCGCGTTCGACTGCCCCATCGGTAACCGTCTTACCATAGAGCCATGAAACGAATCGCGGGCTTGCTGCTGGCACTGGGCTTAGTGCTCACGCCGGCAGCGGCTCAGGGTCATGCCCAGTTGGTTTCAAGTTGGCCAAAACCTAATCAACAAATTTCTACAAACCTGACCGGTGTTCGACTGACCTTTAGCGATCAGCTCATGAACATTAGCGAAACATCTAACTTGCTTTATCTCAGCAGAGTTGGTGGTGCACGCTTAGTCACCACAGCACCTAGCTTGCTTGGCAATCAACTCTCAATCAAGCTGCCAGGCAAATTAGCGCTTGGTAAGTATCGTGTGAGCTACCGAGTTATATCGGAAGATGGGCATCCCATTTCTGGCAACTACACCTTCTCAGTGGTCAAGCGCTAGCTTGCTGCACGCTCGGCAATAAGCTCGGTTAGCTCAAGCACCTCAGCTTCAAGCGCTTTTGAAGCAGCCAGCTGAGGGGTAAGAATTCGAATGAATCCGGCAATTTTTTTCAACAGCGGATGCCTCAGCCGAATGTGCTCAAATTCGTGGCGTAGCAGTTTTTGCCGATGTTGTGAATCTGAGGAATTCCAAAGTGGTTCGGTAACAAAAATTGTTCGGCCATCGGTGAAGGCCAGCTCAATCGGCAAATTAATTAGCCGAACCGGTTTACCCAGGTAAACCTCTACTTTCCTACTCGCCAGGTCACCGGCCGGCAGTAAATCTCGGGCTTGGGTGATTAGCGGATCGATCTTCAAATTGATTAGAGCCATCGAGATACCGGTGAGGGCTAGCAAAACCCACGGGCCGAAGCCGCTTATGATGGCCACTAACCAGGGCTCGCCCCCGTTTGGGTTTTCATGAATAGCTAGCCAGGTTGAAAAAATTGAAGTCGCTAACGCGACTAAAACAACTAGCGCAGCGATGCCGGCAGAGAGAAAACTTATAAACCAAATCGCTAGGCCCAGTTGCGGTCGACTGCGAAATTTACCCACGAACAGCAGAGGTGCCAGGGTGGTGATTAGAAAAATCCACTCGAGAGCTATCGGAATGACGAGCGGGTTCACAATCCCAGACTAATGCTGTGCTACTTGATTGCGCGTTTGAGCTCGGCCAGCTGGTCGGCGGTCAAACCTTTGGCGAAGTGGCTCATGGCTAGTGCCGGGTTGCCTGCCTCAGAGAACAGTTTCAGCATCGATTCGGCTGCGTAGGCCTCTCGAGTTTGTCTCGCACTAAACAGTAGTGAGCGACCCTCGCCGGCTTCGCGCTTGATCAGGCCCTTATCGCTCAAACGGCTGAGCACGGTTAGCACGGTGGTGATAGCTAGCTCGCCGCCAGCACTGACTGTCTCAAGAATTTGCTGCGAAGTTTGGGGCGCAGGGGCATCCCAAAGCACATCCATAATCTGTGATTCAAGTTCGCCCTGTTGGCGCGCGCGTTTCGGCATGCTGAAATTCTACGTTATGTAGAAAAACTATTTTGAATAGTCGCCGGTTTTTGCTGGGTTCACCTGAAGTAATAGCCAAAGGCCCACTGCCAAAACAGCCATAATGCCGAGCACACCGAAGATTGCGGTTGCGGTAATGCCCGCAGCGGCTGCCAGGCTGGTTGAAATCCACCAGGCACCCGGCGCCAAGAAACTCGCTGCTCGACCGGTGGTTTGGTAGAGACCGAACACCTCACCCTCGCGACCGGCCGGGGTGAACCTGGCCACAAAGGTGCGGCTTGAAGCCTGAGCCGGCCCAACAAATAGACACAGCGCGAGGCCGCCGATCCAATAGGTGATTTGCCCCTGACCGGCAAGTGCAAAAACACCCGTTCCGGCGACTAGCAAACCAACCAGTGAAATGATGATGGTTTTGCGACTGCCAAGGCGGTCGTCAAAGAGGCCGCCGAGCGCCGCGCCAATGCCCGCAACTAGATTCGCTGCGATGCCAAAGAAGATGACTTCGGTTTTCGAAAAACCAAACGCGACTGTTCCTAGAATCGCGCCGAAGGTGAAGACGCCAGCTAAGCCATCTCGGTATACAGCCGATGCGATTAGGAATTTCAGCGTCTCAGGTGCCTGTTCACGTAACGACACCAGTTGCTTCCAAAGTTTGCGATAGGCCCCCAAGATGCTCTCTTTGTGAGAATCGGCCTTCGCCGGAATTTCCGGAATTAAGAAGACCAGTGGAATTGTGAAAACTGTCATCCAAATGGCTGAGAACAAAAATAGGATGCGGATGTTCTCAGCATTATCAGTGCTAACCCCGAACCATGGGGTTTCAGGTAGCACGAAGCCAATCAGCGAAATTAGCAGCAGCAAAATGCCGCCGGCATAGCCAAGGCCCCAGGCCATGCCCGAGACCTTGCCGATGTTGCCGGGGGTCGACACCTGCCGCAGCATTGCGTAGTAGTTGATGAATGCAGACTCTTGAATTAGTGAGCCAGCTGCGTAGAGTACCAAGCCGAACAGCAAGAATTCGGGTGTGGGTGCCACAAAATAAGCGGCCGCCATAATTACGATCAAGCCGGCACTGTTGGCCAATAGCCAAAATTTGCGTTTGCCGGCCTCGTCTGACTTGCGGCCAAATACCGGCGAAATAACCGCCACCAAAATTCCGGCGATAAGCCCGGCAAGCGACAGTGCCTGCGCGTTTTCGTCGGGGTCGCCAAAGTACTCAGAGGTGATGTAGGTGGCGAAGATAAAGGTCTGAAAAATTGTTGGGAAAGGCTGCTCTGCCCAGTCCCAAAGGGCCCAGGCCCAGGTGCGAGATTTTGCGGTTTTGGTGCTCACGCCATTGTCAGTCATGGCTAAAGATTAGTGGCAGGGGCCATTGAAATACCCGAGGAATCAATTAACACGGGAACAATTTTTGGTCGCTCGTTTGGGGTGTCGTTTGGGTGGTGAAAAACCATGAGATCTTCGCTATTGCTTCTGCGCAAAATCATGCCGTGGCCGCCGCTCTTGGGCCAGATCGGCTGGCTCGCCTGCACCCATGGTCCCTGTACCGAACCCGAACTTGAGGTCGCAATCCCCATGGCGTAACCCTCGTCGCCGTAGGCCGACCAAAGCATGTGCAGCGCTCCGTTTTCGGCTTCTACTAAAAATGCACCGTCGGTAAACAGCGGATCTTTTGCAAGATTGAGCTGCTCTGGAGGGGTGACCCCGGGCGGAAACC
>JBEGRV010000055.1:0-4705 GCA_041180285.1 Actinomycetota bacterium | reverse complement strand
CTGAAATCAGCGCCACCGAGTTAGATTCTCTGTTACCGACGCTTGAATCTGGCATGATTCCAAAAATGCAGGCTTGTCTCAAGGCGGTTCAGGGGGGAGTTCCCCAGTCGCACGTTATCGACGGGCGAGTTCCGCACAGCATCCTGTTAGAAATTTTCACGGTGTCGGGTTTCGGCACCATGGTACTTCCAGATAAGGATTGAGCATGGTTCGCCATTTTCTAAAAGACGATGACGTCACTCCCGCTGAGCAGCATGAAATTCTGCAGCGCGCTTTGAGGTTGAAGGCAGCTCCATACAGTGAGCGCCCTTTTGCAGGCCCACAAACTGTCGCACTTATCTTTGATAAAACATCGACCCGTACCAGGGTGTCTTTTGCGGTTGGAGTAAGTGACCTGGGGGGAGCGCCACTGATCATCGACTCTCAAACCTCGCAGATGGGCGGAAAAGAATCGGTCGCAGACACCGCCCGAGTGCTGGGTAGACAGGTGAGCCAAATTGTTTGGCGAACCTATGCTCAGAGTGGCCTCGAAGAAATGGCTGAGTATGCCGGTGTTCCGGTCATAAATTCGCTGAGCGATAGTTTCCACCCTTGCCAGATTTTGGCAGATTTGCTCACCATCCTTGAGCACAAAGGCAAACTTGCGGGGCTGAAACTTGCCTATGTCGGCGACGCTGCCAACAACATGGCAAACAGTTACTTGATCGGTGGCGCAACGGCCGGGATGCATGTGGCTGTAGCGGCGCCGGCGGGCTACCAACCAGACCACGGCATTGTCGCCAGAGCAGAGTTGATTGCCACAACCACCGGCGGCAAAATTGAAGTTTTCGGGGAACCTGATTCGGCAATTCGCGGCGCAGATATTGTGGTCACTGACACCTGGATTTCGATGGGGCAAGAGGCAGAGAAAGCGGCTCGCCTTGAGGCTTTCAAGGGCTACACCATTGACGCTGAACTCTTTGGCCAGGCCAAGGCAGACGCAATTTTCATGCACTGTTTGCCTGCCTACCGAGGCTACGAGGTTGCCAGCGAGGTTATCGACGGGCCTCAATCAGTTATCTGGGATGAGGCTGAAAACCGACTGCACGCCCAGAAAGCTTTGATGGCCTGGCTCGCAGAGCAGTCAAACTAACAAACTTTTACCCGTTCCTGAGTCAATTTGGTTCAGGCCTTAAGATTGGTGCTTATGTCAGGTTCAAACTCACTCTGGGGTTCTAGATTCGAAGGTGGCCCCGCCGACTCACTGGTTGCGCTGAGTCGTTCGGTTCATTTTGATTGGCGTTTAGCCAAGTACGACATAGCTGGAACAAAGGCTCATATCAGGGCCCTGCAGTTTGCCGGGTACCTCACCACCGCCGAGCTTGAAAAACTAGACAAGAGTCTTGACGAACTGCTTTCGAGGGTGCTGCAGGGCTCATTTCAGCCCAAGCCAACGGATGAAGACGTCCACTCTGCTCTTGAGCGCGGTCTAATTGAAATTACCGGGCCAGAGCTCGGTGGCAAAGTTCGCGCCGGCCGAAGCCGCAACGATCAAATTGCTACCCTCATCCGCACCTACTTGCTAGAGCAGTCGAATTTGCTTGAGGCCCAGATTGTCGATCTGGTTGAGGTTTTAGTTAGCTCGGCAGAAGAGCACCTCGGCGTCGCAATGCCTGGCCGCACTCACTTTCAGCACGCCCAACCGGTTCTGCTCTCTCACCAGTTGCTGGCCCACGCCTGGCCGTTGGTGCGAGACCTAGAGCGTTTGGCTGATTGGCGCAAGCGTGCAGTACTTTCTCCCTATGGTGCCGGCGCTCTTGCCGGAAACACCCTCGGCCTCGACCCAAACTTGGTCGCTCGCGAGTTGAAATTGGCTGGACCGACTCCAAACTCAATCGATGCCACCTCCAGCCGTGACGTAGTTGCCGAATTTGCATTTATCGGCACCATGGTCGGAATTAATCTTTCAAGATTCTCTGAAGAAATCATCATTTGGGCCAGCGCCGAATTTAACTACGTCAAGCTTCATGATTCTTACAGCACAGGCTCATCGATCATGCCGCAGAAGAAGAACCCTGACATTGCCGAGTTAGCTCGAGGCAAGAGTGGTCGCCTAATCGGAGACCTCACCGGCCTTCTGGCTACCCTAAAGGGTCTCCCGTTGGCGTATAACCGAGACTTACAAGAAGACAAAGAGCCAGTTTTCGACATCGTCGACACGCTAGCTGTGCTGCTGCCAGCATTCACCGGGATGGTCGCAACGCTCACCTTCAACCGAGACCGCCTCGAACAGTTGGCGCCTGCTGGTTTCTCACTGGCCACCGATGTTGCAGAGTGGCTGGTCAAGCAACATGTCCCGTTCCGAGACGCACACGAAATCACGGGTGCCCTGGTTGCCTTCTGTGAGAAAAACTCACTCGAGCTGCACGAGGTTTCGGATGCCGACATGGCGGCCATCTCGCATCACCTGCGCCCCGAGGTTCGCGATGTTCTCTCCGTCGGAGGATCAATCAAGGCCCGCGCAGGTGCCGGCGGCACCGCTTTGCCTAGAGTTCTTGAGCAAATAACTGTGCTTCGCAAAATTGCACCAAAGCGAGGCGAGTAAATTGGCATCACCAGAATTCCTAAAAGGGCAATCGAATGACCCCAGTTTCGATCACGTAGTTGATGAGCTGCAGTGGCGCGGTCTGGTAGCGATTTCGACCGACGAGGCTGAACTTCGCAAAGCACTCAGCTCAGGATCAATCACCTACTACTGCGGTTTCGACCCAACGGCTCAAAGTTTGCACCTGGGTAACCTCGTGCAGTTGCTGACTATGCGTCGACTGCAATTAGCGGGGCACAAGCCTTTGGCTCTGATCGGCGGCTCTACCGGACTGGTTGGAGATCCTCGACCCACAGCAGAACGCACTCTCAACGACAGGGAGACAGTTGCCGAATGGGTCGAAAAATTAGGCGCTCAGGCGGCTAGGTTTCTCTCAGCCGAGGGTGACAACGCGGTTCGACTAGTTAACAATCTCGACTGGACAGCCCCGTTGAGCGCAATCGACTTTTTGCGAGAAATCGGTAAGCACTTCCGGGTTGGCAAAATGCTCTCCAAAGATGCCGTCTCTGCCCGATTAAATTCGGAACACGGAATTAGCTATACCGAATTCAGCTATCAAATTTTGCAGGGTTTTGATTTCCTCGAACTTTTCCGGCGTCACGACTGCATTCTGCAAACCGGAGGCAGTGACCAATGGGGAAATCTCACCTCAGGCACCGATTTGATTCATCGCGTCGAAGGTAAGAGTGCGCACATCCTGGCAACGCCACTGATCACCAACAGTGACGGTAAGAAATTTGGAAAGTCGGAGGGCAATGCAATTTGGCTCGATGCAGAGCTAACTTCGCCCTACGCCTTCTATCAGTTTTGGCTCAATGTCGACGACGCCGATGTAATTGACCGGTTGAAAGTGTTTACGTTCCTAACACGAAGCGAGATCGACGAGCTTGCTCGGCAGACTGCAGAGGCTCCGTACCTGCGCGCTGCGCAGAAACGCCTCGCCTACGAGGTCACCTCACTGGTGCACAGTCCGGCTGCAGCCGAAGCGGCCATAGCAGCCTCAGCTGCGCTCTTTGGTCAGGGAGACTTGAACGAGCTTGACGAGACAACCTTGGCTGCTGCTCTATCCGAGTTGCCAAACGTAAATGCACTAAGAGGCGCCAGCCTGGTGCAACTTTTGGTCGAAACTCGACTGGTAGATAGCAACAGCGCCGCTAGGCGAGCGATCGCCGAGGGCGGGGTTTATCTGAATAACGTCAAGATCGAAAGTGATTCGGCCACTCTTGATGACCTAATTCACGCAAAATATGCGGTTTTACGTCGCGGAAAGAAAACCCTGGCGGGCATTTTTGCCGGCTAGAGCCCAGTAAATACGGGGCTTTCAAAAAAATAGAACCGAATATCGCAGATTGATTTGACAACTCCGTTATCAGTCCGTAATGTATTCATTCGTTGCCCAAAGTTTGGCAGAATCCGATGAGATCGCCGGCTCAAGAGCAACACTTCCTAAACAGGTAAAAAGCCTCTTGCAGGCTTTGTTTCCGCGCTTTAGGATGAACTTCTTCCTCGAAAAAAGTTTCGTGTCAGATTTGACAAGAACTGAAATCGTGGTAAGTTAGTGAAGTTGCTCTGGAGGCCAGTCGAAAGACAAACTCCCAGACGCAACCGATCCTTGAGAACTCAACAGTGTGCACAATGTCGATGCCAACAAATTCGGCTGAATTTATTCAGCACGAAAACAAATTGGATTAGACAGATTGTCAGATGACATTCTGATTTAGTCAGATCAAACTGAGGCGCCAATTTTCCGGCGCTTTCGAAAAAACTTCCAGCTTGCTGGAAAACATTTTTTACGGAGAGTTTGATCCTGGCTCAGGACGAACGCTGGCGGCGTGCTTAACACATGCAAGTCGAACGATGAAGCTGGAGCTTGCTCCGGTGGATTAGTGGCGAACGGGTGAGTAACACGTGAGCAATCTGCCCTTGACTCTGGGATAACTGCGGGAAACTGTAGCTAATACCGGATATCGCGCTTGGAGGCATCTCTGAGCGCTGAAAGAATTTCGGTCAAGGATGAGCTCGCGGCCTATCAGCTAGTTGGTGAGGTAATGGCTCACCAAGGCGACGACGGGTAGCCGGCCTGAGAGGGTGACCGGCCACACTGGGACTGAGACACGGCCC
>JBEGRV010000054.1:0-4844 GCA_041180285.1 Actinomycetota bacterium | reverse complement strand
ACTCTCACTAATTCAGCGACATGTACGCCCGCTCCACCGTAAATCGCAGGTGGATATTCCTTACTGATCAGGTCAATTCTCATAGCGCAATGTTAGCCCCCGGCAACAAAGTGCAAATAACATTTGCGGTATGAGTGCGCCACGTATCTTCGGAATGGTCCTCGCCGGCGGCGAGGGCAAACGTCTAATGCCTTTGACTGCAGATCGAGCCAAGCCCGCGGTTCCGTTTGGTGGGTCATATCGACTCATCGATTTTGCTCTGAGCAACCTGATCAACTCTGGGCTGAGACGCATCGTGGTGTTGACCCAGTACAAATCTCACTCGCTCGACCGCCACGTTTCGCAAACTTGGCGGATGTCGCCTCTACTGGGCGCCTACGTTGCTTCGGTCCCAGCCCAGCAGCGATTGGGTAAGCGCTGGTACTCAGGTAGCGCAGATGCGATTTTGCAGAGCATGAATGCACTCTCAGATGAAAACCCTGACATAGTCGTCGTTGTTGGCGCTGATCACGTCTACCGCATGGACTTCACTCAAATGATTGAAGATCACATCAAATCGGGCCGTGGCTGCACTGTTGCAGCCATTCGTCAGCCTTTGGCGCTGGCTAATCAGTTTGGTGTAATCGAGGTAGACGATGCTGACGCAACCAAGATTTCTGCTTTCCGAGAGAAGCCAACTGACCCTAAAGGCCTTCCCGATTCACCGGGTGAAGTCTTGGCTTCGATGGGAAATTACGTTTTCTCAGCTCAGGCGTTGATTGACGCGATCGAACACGATGGGCTGTTAGAAGACTCGTCGCACGACATGGGCGGTGACATAGTTCCTTACATGGTGTCTCGCGGAGATGCTGGTGTTTACGACTTCACCTACAACGAAATTCCAGGTTCTACCTCTCGAGACAAGTCATACTGGCGCGATGTTGGAACAATGGATTCTTACTACGACGCCCACATGGACCTTATCTCGGTGATGCCGGTCTTCAACCTCTATAACAACGAATGGCCGATTTACACCCAGCAGATTAATCTGCCGCCTGCCAAGTTTGTTCATGACGGTGAGGGCAATCAGGGTCGAACCACTGACTCGATAGTTTCGCTGGGCACAGTTGTTTCGGGCGGAATCGTTGAGCGAAGCGTGCTCTCCCCCAAGGTAAGGGTTCATTCGCGAGCCTTGGTAACCGACTCAATTTTGCTGGATGGTGTGCAAGTCGGACGCGATTGCACCATTAGAAAGGCTATTCTCGACAAGAGCGTTGTCGTGGCCGACGGCGCCTCGATCGGTGTCGATAAGCAGCGAGATCTTGACCGCGGATTCTTTGTCACCGACTCGGGTTTAACCGTAGTTGGAAAGGGTGTGCTGGTTACTCCGTGACCAAGCTTTTAGTGGTCTTTGATGTTGACTCAACTCTCATTGAAGACGAAGTAATTGAACTATTGGCAGATTTTGCTGGTTCCCGCGCCGAGGTAGCTGAAATTACCGAGCGGGCAATGGCTGGCGAACTTGATTTTTCCGAAAGCCTAATTGAGCGAGTCGCAACTTTGGCCGGTCTTGATCAATCGGTTTTCGAAGATGTTTACGAATCGGTAAAAGTTACTCCCGGGGTTCCTCAGACTATTGCCGCCATTCATGCTGCCGGAGGTAAGGTCGGAGCGGTTTCCGGAGGCTTTACGCAGGTTCTCGCTCCCCTGGCCGATGAGTTGAATTTGGATTTCCAAAGTGCCAATCAACTTGAAATTGTCGATGGCAAGCTAACCGGTCGAGTACTGGGCAAAATTATTGACCGCGAAGCGAAAGCTCAGGCGCTCGCCGAATGGGCTGCCGCCTGTGGCCTGGAGCCGGAGGAGTGCATCGCTGTGGGCGACGGGGCAAATGACCTTGGAATGATGGAGATAGCCGGGTTATCGGTTGCGTTTATGGCTAAACCGGTGGTTCAGCAGGCTGCCAAAGTGTCGATTAACCAACGCGATATGACCGCACTGATACCGCATCTACAAGACTTCATTAAATAAAAAAACCCCGGCGATAAACCGGGGATTTTTTTAGTTTTAGGCACCGGTAGAGTGCAATCCACCATCGACGTGAATTAGTTCTCCAGTGGTAGCTGGGAACCAGTCACTCAGCAGAGCAATGATTCCGCGCGCTGCAGCCTCGGTGTCGGTGAGATCCCAACCAAGTGGTGCACGCTCAGTCCAGAGTTCTTCCATGGTTGCGAAACCTGGAATGCCCTTGGCTGCGGTGGTGCGAAGTGGCCCAGCCGAAACCAGGTTGACGCGAATGCCGTCTTTACCGAGGTAACGAGCTAGGTAGCGAGAGGTCGATTCGAAAGCCGCCTTAGCAACGCCCATCCAGTCGTAAACCGGCCATGAAACAGTGGCGTCAAATGTGAGACCAACCACTGACGAAGGGTTCTTCAACAAGCCCTTAGCCGCCATGGTGATTGACTTTAGTGAGTAGGCAGAGGTCTGAACCGCGACCGAAACGTCTTCCCAAGGTGTTTCCAGAAAGTTGCCGCCAAGTGCGGTTTGCGGGGCGAATGCGATGGCGTGCACAATTCCGTCAAGTTCAGGCAGGTGCTCTTTGACGCGAGACTCTAGTGCAGCCAGGTCATCGTTGCTGTTTGCGTCTAACTCGATAACGCCACAGGGCTTTGGTAGTCGCTCTGCAATTTTGGTGGTGATTGGCAGCATGCGACCAAACGAAGAAAGCACAATTTCAGCGCCTTGCTCCTGTGCTAGTCGGGCTACTGAAAACGCGATTGATGCTTCGGTGAGCACACCGGTGATCAGAATCTTTTTTCCCTCGAGAATTCCCATTGCTTTCCTTTGTTTGTTTGCTCGATAAATTTAGCGGATGCTTTAGTGGCCCATGCCTAGGCCGCCATCAACCGGGATGACTGCGCCTGAGATGTAGGCGGCATCATCTGAACTGAGCCAAGCCACAACCTTGGCTACCTCGCTGGGTGCAGCAAAGCGGCCAGCTGGAATTTTCTTTTTGTACTCGTCTTGAAGCGTTTCTGAAAGTTCGGCGGTCATGTCGGTGTCGATAAAGCCCGGTGCAACAACGTTTGCGGTGATTCCGCGCCCACCCAGCTCTCGAGTAATTGAGCGTGCCATGCCAACCAATGCCGACTTTGTAGCTGAGTAGTTAACCTGTCCGGCTGAGCCAAGCAGGCCGACCACACTGCCGATTAGCACCACACGGCCAAAACGGTTTTTGATCATTGATTTGGTGGCTCGGCGGACCACGCGAAAAACACCGTTAAGGTTGGTGTCGACCACTGCTTCAAACTCTTCGTCGGTCATTCGCATGAGCAGGGTGTCTTTTGTGATTCCGGCATTGGCGACTAAAACCTCAATTGGACCAAGTTTTGCTTCAACCTCAGCAATAGCTGCATCAAGGGAGTCTGGCTTGGTTACATCGGCAATAACGCTGAGCGCACCCGCAGGGCCTTCACCGCTGCGAACCGTAACGGCTACTCGGTGACCACCGGCAATAAATTCTTCGGCAATGGCTCGCCCAATTCCTCGGTTTCCTCCGGTGATCAAAACAGTTCTTGCAGTCATTTCATCCTTTGGGAATTTCAGAGTAGGGCTCGGGCTTGAATCTAGGGAAAAGTCTAGCCTTCAAGGCCAAATAGGCTGTGTAGGCGAAAGACAAGATTTTGAGGTGAAATCATGGCAAAACCACAGAGCGTGACTTCTTTGTCTATTTCGCCGGAAGAAGAACGCAAGCGTCGAATGATTCGATACACGGTTGCCATGAGCATCCGCGTTGTCTGTTTGGTGCTGGGTATGGTGGTGCAGGGCTGGCTGATGTGGCTCTTCTTCGCCGGCGCAATCCTGCTGCCCTATTTTGCGGTAGTTTTGGCCAACGATAACGGCGGTGCTGGAAACGAGAAAAAACTGGCAAAAGCCACAGCCCCGACCCTAACGATTTCAGCGGATGCGTTTATTGATGGAACCAAAGATAGAAGCTAAATGCTCTCGGGCTGGCTGCTCGCACGCGGCCAAAAAAATAATCGAGTGGCGTAATCCAAAAATTCATGGCTCCGACCGAACCAAGCAGTGGGGGTCCTGCCTCGAACACCTCGAATTTCTGATTGACTATTTGCAGGCCCGCGGCTTCTATCTGGGCCACAAAGAGATTAGATGAACCTGCTAAAAGAATCTTGGCTACGCTGGCTGACCTGGCTGCTCTTGGCTGCACTGTTTGCTTTTGCCTGCGTATTTCTATCTCAGTGGCAGTTTGCTCGCCGCGGTGAGGCGGTTGCAAAAATAGATTTGGTCTTGCAGAACTATGACAAAAATCCAGTTGCACTTGAGACTCTGCGACTTTCTAAGCAGGGAATTCGAGAGATCGAATGGTTGCCGGTCTCGCTAAACGGTGAGTTTCAAAGCGAAGCAGCCCATTTGGTCCGAAATCGCCCGCTCAATGGCCAGCCCGGATTCCTGCAGGTGATCCCATTCAAATTGACCTCTGGGGGTTACGTCGCTGTCGAGACTGGTTGGCTCCCGACCGCATCTGATTTAGGTGCTCCCGAGCTGCTACCGCTGCCAGCTTCAGGCGAACAAACCATTACCGCTCGCATTAGGCCATCTGAACCCGAGTTGAACAGAGATGCTCCGGAGGGTCAACTCGGAACCATTTCGATTGAAGCTTTAGCTAATCGCACCGGGCTCAATTTTGAACTAGAGAACAGCTTCTACCTCAGATTGGCAGAGCCATATGCTGAATCGGCTCCAAAGATTTTGCCTAAGCCAGAGCTGACCGAAGGTAACCATCTGAGCTATGCACTGCAGTGGATTTTATTTGCCCTAATGGGTTTTGCGGTTGTGGTCTGGGC
>JBEGRV010000053.1:0-5094 GCA_041180285.1 Actinomycetota bacterium | reverse complement strand
CAAAAATCAACTACAAGCTTCAGCCTTACGACATTGTTTTGTTTCACACCATCGCCTCGTCAGCATTTGGTCGCGAAGACTTTATCGACACGGGCATCGGCTTTGGCGATGAGGTAACCATGTGGCTTACCGACCAGGGCATCAAGGTGGTTGGCACCGACGCATGGGGATGGGACCTGCCGGTATCGATCGCTCGCAAACTCTTTGAAGAAACCGGCGATGCATCGCTTGTTTGGGATGGCCACAAAGCCGGCCGAAACGTTGCCTACTGCCAGATTGAAAAACTGCACAACCTCGAGTCAATTCCTGCATTGGGCTTCACAGTTGCGTGCTTCCCAACCAAGGTGCGTGGAGCATCTGCCGGCTGGACTCGCGCGGTGGCAATTTTCAACGAATAGAATCTCCTAGAACAAGGAGAAACATGGCAGCGAAAGCCTCGAAAGACAGCACTTTTAGCGACGCAGAGCGTAATGCGATGAAAGAGGCTGCGGCCGAACGCCGTAAAGCAGCTAAAAAGATGACCCCTGCCGAACATGAGGCCGAGGTTGTTGCAAAAATCGAAGCTATGGCACAGGCAGATCGAGCAATTGCAGAAAAACTGCACGCTCTCGTGAAAAAGATTGCCCCAGAGTTGCAGGCGAAAACCTGGTACGGAATGCCTGCATACAACAAAGACGGTAAGAGCATTCTGTTCTTTCAAGATGCCGGAAAATTCAAAGTTCGTTACTCAACAGTTGGGTTCAATGAACATGCGAAGCTCGACGATGGTGCTCTCTGGCCGACATCTTTTGCAATTTTGAAATGGGATGCTGCAATCGAAAAAGAGCTCTCAGCCCTCATCAAAAAAGCAATTAGCTAGCCAACGCTTTTTGAATTCGCTCCAGCGAAACCTTTTCAGAGGTGCCGAGCGGTTGGGCGAAGAGGCTTATCCTGAATTCTTCAAGTAGCCAACGCGCAGCCAGCAAGTTGCTAGCCGAATTTGAACTTGCCGGCAATTTTCCTCCCGCAAATAGATAGATGCTGAGCGCCTGGTCAAACTGAGCAGCCGCCTGACGATCTCGCATAGCGTTATCGCTAATGCGCTCGAGTCGATAGCTAATTCCCTTTAGGTAAACAACTAACCTCGGCAGTCGCGCAAGACCTGTCGCACTTATGAAATTAGGTTGCAGTAGCTGTTCGACGTGTTCGCGTTCAGCCGTCAGTTCAGCTAAGAATTCGAATGACTTTACTGCCGAAATCGATTTCTGAGCCTGGGCGGCGGCAACCGCAATTTGAGCCGCCAAAGATGCCACTGCAAAACATCGGTTGATAATTTTCGAAGATGCAGTTGAGCGCACGGCTTCAAATTCGGCTCTGCTAAAAATCAATCCATCAGATTTTTGAAGTCTCAATTCTTCTTCCAGAATTGCCGCTAATAAATCCGAACTGAATTCGGCAAAGCTGGCGTAAGGCAGAGCGGCAATGGCAAGTCGCTCATTTTGGGTCAGATGTTCGCGAATGTACTCGGCAGGGTTGGCAATAGTTTTTGCAAGCAGAGCCACGACCCCGCGGGGATGATTTTCGCGCTGCTTTTGTTCGGTCGCATAAACCCGAATACCCACCTCGCCGTTGACCAAAGTTAGCGCAGGAAAACCACGGACCAAACTTTTTCCCTGCTGGGTTTCGATGCTGCTAGGTAAAACGTCGAAATCCCATGCAGAAAGTGCATCTCGCTCCAGCGGTGAATTTGAAGCCTTGGCTACCTCTGCAACTGCAGTTTGGCTCTGTTGGGCTAATTTTTGCTGCAGTGCATATAAATCAGTGCCTAAACCAAGTGTTCTTCCAGATGCATCAACCACTCGGTAGGTCATTTTTAGCGCGTTGGTGAGTTTGGTTAAATCAAAATCAGTGGCATTTACCCGAACCCCACTCAGTTTCTGCAGCGTTTGGGCCAAAACTGTCAGAAGGTTACCGGTTGGCTCATCTGGAAGTACGGCGAGAGCCTTTTTTGCCCAGTCAGCAGCTGGCACAACATTCTTTCGAATGTTTTTTGGCAGTGACCTAATTAGCTCGGTGACTAACTCTTTGCGAAGCCCGGGTACCAACCAATCGAACTCATCTGAAGTTAATGCAGCCAAAATTGCAACCGGTACATCCACCGAAACGCCGTCATCTAGAGCGCCAGGATCGTATCGATATCGAAGCTTCAGCTGCTGGCCACCATGCTGCCATTCGACCGGATGCTCTGCTTCATTGAAACCATCTTGTTGCTCACCCAATAGATCTTCTCGAGCCATAACTAGCAACTTTGGGTTTTCGTGCTGTGCCTTTTTCCACCAGCCCTCAAAGCTACGAGTCGAGAAAACCTCGGCTGGAATTCGCTCTGCGTAAAAACGATAAATGTCATCTTCATCAGGGGCTAACTGCGGCTTACGGGCGCGCTCTGCAGCTGCCTCTAGCTGCTTAATCAGCGAGCGATTAGCGCGGTCAAAGGCTTGTTTTGAATCCCATTCGCCATAAACCAACGCGTGACGAATGAAAAGCTCACGACAGTAGCCCGCGTCTATTCGCGAATACTGCATTCTGCGCGAACTGATGATTGGCACCCCAAAAAGGGTGACGCGTTCATAAGCAACAACCGCACCCTGGGTCTTTTCCCAGTGCGGTTCACTGTAACTGCGTTTGCACAAATCACCGGCAAGTGGCTCAGCCCAGGCCGGATCAATCGAAGCGTTCATCCTGGCAAATAACCGGCTGGTTTCAACTAGCTCAGCGCTCATAATCGCGGCAGGTGGTTTTTTGGCTAGAGCAGAACCCGGGAAGATTACAAACTTTTTGTTATTCGACCCCAGGTACTCACCAGCAACCTTTGGGGTTTTTGAGCCTGCACCTCGAGCCAGATCTGCGCCCTTCTTGTCGGCAACTTGCCTCAACCCAATTTGACTGAGCATTCCTGAGAGCAGTGACCGATGGATTCCATCCGGATCTATTTTTGGATGGCCGTATTCGAGCCCCAAGTTCTTTGACAGCGAGCGCAGCTGGCGAATTAGGTCTTGCCACTCACGAATGCGTAAATAGTTCAAATATTCGCTTTTACAAAGGCGCCTGAAAGCTGACGATGAGAGTTTTTCTTGCTGGTCTTCTAGGTAATTCCATAGGTTCAGCATTGAAAGGAAATCGCTGGTGGGGTCTGCAAATCTGGCATGCAGCTGATCTGCTTGCACTCGCTTTTCGAGCGGTCGCTCACGCGGATCTTGAATAGTCAAACCGGCGACGATAATCATCACCTCACGCACAACACCGCCTGCTTTTGCGGCGAGCAGCATTCGAGCAAATCTTGGCTCGATCGGAAGCCGAGAAAGCTCTCGACCTATTTTGGTCAACCTCACTTTTGAAGAATCAGAAACTTTCGCCTCGATGGCGCCCAATTCACTAAGCAGCGACAAGCCATCTTTTACACCGCGAGAATCTGGCGGCTGCAGAAATGGAAACCTGGAAATGTCGCCGAGGCCTATGTTTGCGGCCTGCAGAATCACCGAGGCCAAGTTGGTGCGCAAAATCTCAGGGTCAGTGAACTCGGGGCGAGCGTTAAAGTCATCTTCGCCGTAGAGCCTGATAACCACTCCTGGGCTGGTGCGGCCGGCTCGCCCCGCTCTTTGGTTTGCACTGGCCTGCGAAATCGCTTCGATTGGCAAACGTTGCACTTTTGCTTTGGCGCTGTAACGAGAAATTCTTGCAGTGCCGGTATCGATGACGTATTTGATGTTTGGAATGGTCAGCGAAGTTTCAGCCACGTTGGTTGCCAAAATTATTCGACGGCGAAGCCCGGCTACCTTGCTTCGTTCGAAAACTCGATGCTGCTCAGCGGCGCTGAGCCGCCCATAAAGCGGCAACACTTCTGTGGCTTTCATCAGCAACCCGCCAGTTACCTGACCGGTGATAGCGTCTTGGGCATCTCGAATCTCAGATTCACCCGAAAAGAACACCAAAACATCGCCGTCAGGCTCTGCCTCGAGCTCTTTCAGTGCCGAAAGAATTCCGTCGATGTAATCGGCGGCTTTGGCTTGATCTTGCTCGGTATCGACATCGGTGTCATCAGCTTGTTCACGAGTGATCGGCCTATAACGAACCTCAATTGGAAATGTTCTGCCAGAAACCTCAATCACTGGAGCATCATTGAAATGGCGACTGAATGATTGCGGATCAATGGTTGCTGAGGTGACGATCACTTTCAGATCGGGGCGCTTTGGCAACAGTTGCTTCAAATAACCAAGAAGGAAGTCGATGTTCAGACTTCGTTCATGCGCCTCATCAATAATGATGGTGTCGTAGGCCCGAAGCTCACGGTCGCGGTTGAGCGCGTTCAGCAAAATACCGTCGGTCATCACCTTGATCTTGGTGGCTGCTGATGCCCGATCGGTGAATCGCACCTGATAACCAACCAGGTCACCAATTGGTACTGAAAGTTCTTCGGCAATACGCTCGGCAACCGAACGGGCGGCAATTCGACGAGGTTGGGTGTGCGCGATGCTTGTTCGACCAAGCTCTAAGCACATCTTTGGCAGCTGTGTGGTTTTACCAGAGCCGGTTGCACCAGCAATCACCACGACTTGGTGATTGGTGATTGCCTCGCAAATTTCGTCTTTGAGCTGACTAACCGGCAAATCGGCCGGATATTTAATCAGCGTCGCATCCATTTTTTGAGAGTTTTGTAAATCTAGTTAAGACGTTCAGACCAGGTATCAGGTGGGCCCAGCCAGAGCAGCCCGCTGAAAATACCAACCACTACAAGAAGTAGCATGAGAACCAGCAAAATTGGACGGTTGATGAACCAACGGAATAACCGATCGAACCAAAATTGGTCGCGTTTATCTTCACTCGCAGTCATCCTCCAGTCGCCAACCAACCGACCGCTTCGCTCTACCGAACGCTCAAACGGGATGGTTGCGTATGGCACAATCGCCAGAAAAATGGCGAGCAGAGTGCGACCAAAACCCCAGCGCTGGTTTACCCCAACCAGGGCAGCGGTAACTCCGTAGCCTAAAAATACGGCTCCGTGCACTGAACCAACCACAAAAAATAGTGCCTGATCAACACCGACTGTGGCCCTCAAGA
>JBEGRV010000052.1:0-5219 GCA_041180285.1 Actinomycetota bacterium | reverse complement strand
TTGCCTGGCGACTTCAAAATCGCGGCACGAAGCACCTATGGGCACACTTCAGATGGAATGCTCGCATCAGCGCGAGAGCTGGGGCTGAGTGAAGACCACGCCGGAATTCTTCGCCTAGGTGAAATTGGCCTAGACCCAAAGGTGGGTACAGATGCCATCGAGCTGCTGGGCCTAGACGACCAAGCTGCTGAGGTAAACGTCACCCCGGATCGCGGCTACTGCTTCTCGATTCGAGGTATCGCTCGCGAATATTCACACGCCACAGGAGCCGATTTCCGAGATCCAACCGGCAACGCACATCCTGAGTTCGGATCGGGTTACTCACTGACCGTAGAAGATCAGAAACCCATTCGCGAACAAATTGGATGCAACCGCTTTGTGGTGCGCGCGGTCACCGAGATCGATCCAAACCGGCCAACTCCGGCCTGGATGGTAGCCAGACTCAAACTGGCAGGTATGCGTTCAATCTCGCTAACCGTCGACATCACCAACTACGTGATGCTTGAGTTGGGGCAACCGACTCATGCCTATGACCTAGACAAGCTAAGCGGTGGAATCTCCGTTCGTCGCGCCAAGGCCGGAGAGAGCCTAAAGACTCTTGACGGGCAGGTACGCAAATTAGACCCAGAAGACCTTTTGATCACTGATGAATCAGGGCCAATTGGTCTCGCCGGGGTAATGGGTGGCGAAACTACCGAAGTAGATTCGAACACCACCCGAGTATTGGTTGAGGCAGCTCGTTTCGATCCGATTTCAATTGCCCGCAGCGCCCGTCGCCACAAGCTCAGCTCAGAGGCTTCAAAACGTTTTGAGCGCGGTGTTGATCCAAGACTTGCAGAGTTTGCAGTCGCGCGCGTTGTGCAGCTACTCGAGGTTCACGCCGGCGGTGTTGGTTCGTCAATCGGTGCCGATTTCTCTGCGTTAGAACAACCTCATCCCTTGTTTTTGCCACAAAATTTCGCCACCGAACTGGTGGGTGTTAGCTACGCGCCAGAGCAGGTGGTCGAAAGCCTTAGTGCTATTGGCTGCGTCGTGGCTCACGTTTCAGACGGCTACGAGGTCATCCCACCTTCGTGGCGACCAGATTTGACTCATAAAACTGATTTGGTAGAAGAAATCGCTCGAATCCAGGGCTACCACCTAATCCCATCGCGGTTGCCAGTGGCTCCTCCGGGCCGTGGCCTCACCAAGCGCCAGCAAGGTCGCCGCTTAGTGGTTAACACCCTTGCAGCAGCCGGTCACATTGAAGTCTTAAACTACCCGTTTGTGGGTTCTGCTGCTAACCAGTGGTTCACCGATCACGGAACCGATCGAGTTATCACGCTGGCCAATCCAATCCAAGAAGATGCTAAAGAAATGCGCACGCGCATTCTTCCCGGCCTGATGGATGCTGCCAAGCGAAACATCGATCGAGGGTTCCAAAATCTAGCAATTTTTGAAGAAGGATCGGTTTTCCACCCCGAAGCCCCACTGAAAAAAACCGACCACATTCCCGTCGGCAATGAACTGCCTTCAGCTGCGACCCTGAAGCTTCTGAACGACGCGGTTCCGGCTCAACCGAAACACATCGCGGGTCTTTTTACCGGCCGAAGAATCACGTCACAGGTTGGTGTGGCTGAGGTTCTAGCTGATTATCGTGATGCCGTTCAGGCGGTCAGGGTGATCGCAAAGTCACTTGGGCTTGAGGTTGCATTCGTTCAAGCTCAGAGCCGAGGTTTCCACCCCGGGCGATGTGCCAGCGTTCAGCTGATCAACGGTGGTAAGTCACGCTCGGTTGGTTTCGTGGGTGAGGTTGATCCTGTGCTGACCCGAGCCATTGATTTGCCGAGAAGAGTTGCCGCCTTTGAGCTTAACCTCGACGAGGCAATTGCTTTGTCGCCTGAGGTGATCAGCGCCGACCCAATTTGGGTAATGCCGGCAGCAACCCAAGATCTCTCTCTCGTGGTGCCGATTGGTGTTGCGGCTGCTGATTTGTTGCAAGTAATCAAGGTTGGGGCTGGCGAACTGCTTGAGGCGGTTGAGTTGGTTGATGATTACCGTGGCGAAAACGTTGCCGCTGGTCACAAATCACTTACTTTCGCGCTTCGTTTCCGAGCCTCTGACCGCACTTTAACTCAGGCCGAGGCAACCGAGGCAAAAGACCAGGCAGTTGCCTTGGCAGCCGAGAAATTCGGCGCCCAGCAGAGAGCATAGGTCGAGGCATGGTCTTCAAAGTTGCTGTTGCCGGCGCCAGCGGTAATGCTGGCGGAGAGCTTTTGCGGCTGATTTCTCTTCACCCGGAGCTCGAGTTAGTCACGGTCACCGGAAGCAGCATGATTGGTGAGAGCGTGGCTGCGGTGCATCCTCAGCTAACCAACCTGGCTCACCTTCAATTTGTGCCAACTGATAAGGCGCATCTAGAAAATCACGATGTGGTTTTCTTAGCCTTGCCGCATGCCATGAGTGCCGAAATTGCACTTCAGTTGGAGCGGCCAATTTTGGTTGACTGCGGAGCTGATTTCAGGCTCGAGTCAAGTAGCGACTGGGAAAAGTTTTACGGTGGTAAGCACGCGGGAACCTGGCCGTACGGCATGCCAGAGTTGCCATTGGGTAATGGGGCCAAACAGCGTGAGAATCTAGTTGGCGTTCGTCAGATCGCGGTCCCTGGCTGCAATGTGACGGCGATAACCTTTGGTCTCGCTCCTGCTGTGGCTGAAAACCTAATCGAGACAGTCGACATCGTTACCACTCTGACCGTTGGTACCTCTGGTGCTGGTCGCGGAGCAACCGAGAAGCTGCATGAGAAAGAACCTTCCGGTTCAGCTAATGCCTACCAGGTGGGCGGCATCCACCGCCACACTCCAGAAATTGAGCAAAACCTGCGCAAGAGTTCAAGCGCCGAAATTCGGGTCTCTTTTACTCCGGTTCTGGCTTCCCTGGAGCGAGGCATTTTGGCGGTAAACAGTGCCAGGGTAAAACCAGGTGTGACACTCGAGCAATTGCATGCTGCGTTCGAGCAGCATTACTCGGGGGAGCGCTTTGTAAAGCTTCTTCCGTTGGGCAGCTACCCATCCACGGCCGACACCATTGGAGAAAATTATGCTTTGGTCGGTATTGCACTTGACGAGCACACTGGCCGATTCATTTCAATTTGCGCCATCGATAATCTGGTTAAGGGCACTGCCGGTGCCGCCATCCAGTCGCTAAACATCGCTCTTGGGTTTGAGGAATCTACGGGGCTTACCGATACGAGGTTGTCAAAATGACCGTAACCGTTGCAAAAGGTTTTCTGGCCGCCGGAGTCAAGGCTGGGTTAAAGTCTTCAGGCAACCTCGACCTGGCTTTAGTGGTCAACGAGGGTCCGCTCAAGAGTGCAGCGGCGGTATTTACGACCAATCGTTGCCAAGCAAATCCGATTATCTGGAGCCGGCAGGTTATTGCCTCAGGCGACGTTTCGGCTATTGTTCTCAACTCTGGCGGTGCCAACTGCTACACCGGTCCTCAAGGCTTCCAAACCACGCACGCAACAGCCGAAAGAGTAGCCAGCCAGCTAAAGATTGGAGCCGGCGAGGTTTTGGTTTGTTCAACTGGCTTAATCGGTGAACAACTAGACCGAGACAAGTTGATCGCCGGGGTAGACCTTGCTGTTAGCGAACTCAGTAACCATTCGGGCCCGATCGCTGCGCAGGCAATCATGACCACCGATTCTGTGCCAAAGACCGCCTATCGAGTTTCTGAAGCGGGCTATTCAATCGGTGGGATGGCAAAGGGTGCCGGCATGTTAGCCCCCGGGCTTGCAACCATGCTCGTGGTCATCACTACTGATGCTCTGCTCAGCTCGCCGGTTCTAGATGAGGCCCTGCGCAAAGCCACTCGAGTGACCTTCGATCGGCTAGATTCAGACGGATGCATGTCAACCAATGACCAGGTAACTTTGATGGCCTCTGGGGCAAGTGGTATCGCTCCAGATCAAACAGAATTTGAACTCCTGCTTACCGAGGTTTGTCACGATCTTGCGCAGCAGCTATTGCATGATGCAGAAGGATCTAGCCACGACATCGCAATTTCGGTGATCAATGCCGCAACCGAAGCCGATGCCGTTGAGGTTGGTCGTTCGGTGGCTCGCAATAACCTGTTCAAGGCAGCAATTTACGGAAATGATCCGAACTGGGGTCGAATTTTGGCTGCGGTTGGGGTCACTAAGGCAGAGTTCGATCCTTACAACATCGATGTCGTCATCAACGGTGTCTCTGTCTCAAAAAATGGCCAGCCAGATCAATCGAGAGACCTTGTTGATCTAACTCCTCGCGAGGTAGCTATCGAAATTTCGTTGAATGCCGGTAGTGAATCAGCGACCATCTACACCAACGATCTCACTCACGAATACGTCACCGAGAACAGCGCATACTCAAGCTAATGATTCCAGTAGAACAACAAGACCAGGCGCTCGCAGCAATCAAGGCTGAAACGCTTATTGAGTCTCTTCCTTGGCTAAAGGCATTTCACGGAAAAGTAGTGGTCGTCAAGTTTGGCGGCAATGCCATGGTCGACGAGGTCTTGCAAAAAGCTTTCGCCGAAGACATGGCCTACCTTCGCTGGGTGGGAATCAAACCGGTTGTGGTTCACGGCGGTGGTCCTCAAATTTCTGCTCGTCTCAAAGAGCTAGGAATCGAAAGCGAGTTCCGGGGTGGCTTCAGGGTCACCACAGATGAAACCATCGGTGTGGTCCGAGACGTGCTTCGCGAACAGATCAGTGAGAAATTGGCTCAGCTCATTCGTGAGGCCGGTGCTCAGCCGCAGGTTATGAGTGGCGAAGATGCCAATCTTTTCAGGGCAGAAAAAACTGAACTCGAACTTGACGGCCAGCCGGTTGACATCGGCCTGGTTGGTGAGGTCACCACGGTAAACCCACGTATCGTGTTTGAAGCCCTCGACGCGGGGCGCATACCTGTGGTTTCGACAGTGGCACCGACAGTGTCGGGCGAACTGCTCAACGTTAACGCAGACTTAGCAGCCTCTTCATTGGCCATCGCTCTGGGAGCCGAGAAACTTATGGTGCTCACCGATGTCCCTGGGCTCTACAGTGACTGGCCTAATCGCGATTCACTAGTGTCTGAAATCAGCGCCACCGAGTTAGATTCTCTGTTACCGACGCTTGAATCTGGCATGATTCCAAAAATGCAGGCTTGTCTCAAGGCGGTTCAGGGGGGAGTTCCCCAGTCGCACGTTATCGACGGGCG
>JBEGRV010000051.1:0-5297 GCA_041180285.1 Actinomycetota bacterium | reverse complement strand
CTTGACCCTTGAAAACCCCTATATAAAGAGGTCAATTTTGGAAGACTTTTTTCAGCGCGCAACCCGTTATGTTCTAAAGCGCGGCAAAGTTCGTAAGTACACCCTGAAGCTGAACAAATTCAGCGAACAGCTATTACTCATGGGCCCAGACGACCTCAATGCCCAGCTGGTCAAGAAGATGGAACTCGGTAAGCCGCTAGACGAAATTTTGGTGGCACACGTTCGAGTTAGCTACCCGAAGGGCAACCGAGTTGCTGCACGATCGGCTTTGCAGCGCATTTACGAAACCGACTCGACCCGCACCCTCGGTGCCCTCGCCTTCGGAACCTTCCTGGCGCTTGACGGTCTCTCAGAATCTGCCTACGGATTCTTCAAAGAAGCCGGTGTAGAGAATGCCAAGCGCGTTGCCCCCTATGAGTACTTTGATGTTTTTGTAAAAGAAGATGCCAAGAAGGCAATTCCTGAACTTGAAAAACTACTAAACGGCGAGACCCTGAGCCCTAGCCACTACGCACAGCTGATTCGCGTCGCGATTAAAAATCAGCACACCAAAGATGTTCGCAAGTGGGTCGCCAAACTTGACACACCTGCCAACCGCAAAAAGCTAAATGAACTAGAGGTAATCGAGCTCGACTGGTGGGTCAAAATGTTGGCCGA
This sequence comes from Actinomycetota bacterium, assembly GCA_041180285.1. GTDB lineage: Bacteria > Actinomycetota > Actinomycetes > Actinomycetales > Microbacteriaceae > Rhodoluna. The sequence continues at coordinate 4,640 of JBEGRV010000051.1, read as the reverse complement.
CGACGGTAGCCAGTACAAAGAGCTGGCCAACACCGTTAACTTCGCGGTGATGGATTACAACATGCTCGACTACTGGCGTTCATCATCAAACCGTGGCGACTACGTGCAAACCCTGGCCGCGATTTCGCACCTACTGCGCTTTCAGAATGTTGAATACGTCGGCGGCAGCGACCTCGCCAACTACTTGACCAAACTGAAGTCACACGTGCAGAAGCACCGTCGTATCGAAGGCAAGAAAAAAGTAAAGGTTCAGCCGATCGAGCTAAACCGTGACTGGTCATCGGGCCGTGCCTACCCTAAAAACACCTGGTTGATTTCAAACGGATGGTTCATGCACCGCCCATATAAGGGTGAAGTGGATTTCCCATACCCAAAGAACGTCAACCCGATCATGATTTCGTTCCACATTCAAGACGCTGATGTTTTGAACGCCAAGGTTGCCGCCGAGTTAAAAAAGTTTGGCCCTATCGGCTGCCGCGACTGGACAACTGTTTACCGCCTTCGCGACTGGGGTGTCCCAGCATTCTTCTCCGGATGCGTAACCACCACCGTCGGCCAGGTACTGCCTAAGGCAAAGTGGGCCGGCAAAATTCCTAAGTTGGCAGTCGTTGAAGCAGGCCGAAAATGGATGAAGTGGCGCTACGCATTCATGTGGAAGTGGTTCTACATTCAGATCGGCGACTACGTGCGCCGTTTCTCGCTGGTCGAAGGCATTGAAGACGCCCGCGGCATGCTGGCTAAATATGCCGACTACGGCAAGGTTATCACCAAGCGCCTGCACTGCTATCTGCCAGCGCGCTCGATGGGTTTGCCTGTTGAGTTCGTTCCAGGCAAGCGCTCAGACGTGCGCTTCGAAGGCTTGCTAGACCTAAACGAGACTGACTTCAACAAGATTCGCCACGGCATCGAGCACAAGCTCGAAGTAATTGTTGGCCACATTCTTGAGGGCAAATCGTATGAAGAAGTTATGGCCATCTGGCGCGAACTGGTTCAGCCAGACGTCGAGTTTGCAGAGGCCTACTGCAACAACCTTGAGCCACTGGGTGAATCACAGATTGACCTGCCTGAGGTTTACAAGAAGTTCAAATCACACGTGGTCAAACTCAACAACAACAAGCGCGGCAAAAAAGCGGTTGAAGTTGCCTTTGCCTGCGACCAGAACCTGCAAAACGAACTCATCGTGGTTATTGCGTCAATGATGAAGAACACCAAGCGTGAAATTAACGCTCACATTCTTACGCGTGGCCTCGGCGACGACTACTTCGAAAAAGTTGCGAAGCTGTTCCCTCAGGTCAACTTCTACTTCCACGACTTCAGCGACATTCAGTACGGCAGCAAAGTGAACCTGATGAAGCACATCACGGTTTCAACTTTCGACCGCCTGTTCTTGCCCCAGGTGCTTACCGAGCTCGACAAGGTACTTTACCTAGATGTCGACATCTTGGTGCGTGGCGATGTGGGCGAGCTTTACGACACCGCACTTGGCAACTACGCCTTTGCTGGCAAAAAGAGTCGTCTTGATGGCTGGTCTAGCCTGATCGACGTGATCACCCGCATCAGTTTGTCGCTACCTGCAAAGCAGGCCTGGGCGCTGCGTCGTCGTGCACACCTGACCGGTGACCTAACCGCTGACACCTACAACGCTGGCATCCTGGTTATGAACCTGAAAAAGATGCGTGCTGAGAACTTCGTTGAAAATAACCTTTACCTGGTTGAAGAGCTGCGTCTAAACGACCAAGACGTGATGAACTTCTGGTCACGCGGTCGTGCGGTTGCACTCAACGACGACTGGAACTACGTTCCAACTCAGGACTACTCAAAGAACCCGAAGATTGTTCACTGGGCTGGCCCGGGTAAACCATGGAAACAGGGTTTCGCACTTTATAAAGAAGAGTTCCAGGGCTACGCTCGCGAACTCGGAGTGAAGGTCGGCAAGTAAATGAAGGCACCAACCAAGGCGGTAATTCCAGTAGCAGGCTTGGGTACCCGGTTTTTGCCGGCAACCAAAGCTATGCCAAAAGAAATGCTGCCTCTGGTTGACAAGCCAGTAATTCAGTATGTCGTTGAAGAAGCCGTGCGTTACGGCCTCAACGACGTGCTGTTTGTTACCGGTCGCGACAAATACGCTCTCGAGAACCACTTCGATACTGCTGAGGCTCTAGAGTCGCGGCTCGAAGAGCGTGGCGACGCCGACAAGCTTGAAAAAGTGCAGGCGCCTGCCAATTTGGGCAACATTCACTATGTGCGACAGGGTGGAGCCAAGGGGCTGGGCCACGCAATCAACGCAGCTCGTTCTTTCACCGGCGACGAACCATTCGCGGTCTTGCTCGGTGATGACGTAATCGAAGAGACTTCGCACCTGCTCGAGCGCATGATCGAGGTTTACTGCGAAACGGGCGCCTCGGTGGTTGCGCTCATCGAAGTGCCAAAATCTGAGATTCACAAATACGGATGCATCAAGCCGGCCAGTGGTGTTGACGGTGATGTTGTTCAAATCGCCGATTTCGTCGAAAAGCCAAAGGCAGACGTTGCGCCGTCGAACTACGCGGTTATCGGCCGTTACATTCTTCGACCTGAAATTCACAACATCCTGGAAAATCTCGAACCAGGTGCCGGCGGTGAAATTCAGCTCACCGATGCGCTATCCATTTCGGCTCGAAACCCCGAACTTGCAGGTGGCGTTGTTGGTGTGGTTTTCACCGGAGAGCGTTACGACGCCGGCGACAAACTCGAGTATTTAAAAGCCACCATTCAACTTGCAGCGAAGCGCGATGACCTGGGCCCAGACCTCATTGACTGGATGAAGGGCTACCTAGCCAACCGCTAATCAAGCAGGCTGGCCTCAATCAGCACCTCGAGTTCAGCCTTGCGATCAGGATGCAATTTCAAATCGTGTTTTCTGACTCGACTGGCAAACGCATCCAAATTAGCCTGGGTGGCACGACCGTTTCTTACAGCATCATCCAAAGTTAATTTCATTTGTTTGAGGGCAAATAACCGATCTTGAAATTTTCGGTCATCTCCGGTTTGCTGGGTGATCGATCTCGAACCCTCGGTGCGCACTCTCCAGAAATAGATGCAGCGATCTAAAACATCAAACTTGTTTGCCAGCGCAAAAGCTTTGGTCATCAGAGCCATGTCTTCAAAATAAAGACCATCGGGGAATCTCAAATTGTGTCTGCGATAAAACTCAAACCTGAAGAGGCGATTCCAGGCGGTTACATCTTGAATGACTGCAGGGTGATCCTTCAACGAAATTGATTTGAGAGTGCCCTTGGCATAGACCTCGCGAGTATCCACGCGTTTGACTCTGGTCAAGCCCTTGAGCCGAGTTGAATCTCCGACCACAAAGTCTGAGCGAGTTTGCTCGGCTATGGAAACTAGCGCGTTCAGAGCACCGGGGGCTAGAGCGTCGTCGCTGTCTAGAAAAATTAGATAGTCAGTTTCATCTATTTCATCTACACCAGCATTGCGAGCGGCCGCCAATCCTGCGTTGTTTTGATCAACAATATGCAGTGGCAGGCGAGACTGAAACTCTCTGAGTATCGCAAGTGAATTATCGGTAGACCCGTCATTGACTGCAATGACGGCAAGATTTGGATAATTCTGCGCGAGAACACTCAGCAAGCAAAGCTCCAGGTAACGCTCAACGTTGTAAACCGGAATTACCACGGTAACTTTTGGAGTCGATGTTGTCAGTTGCGATTTTGAGGCTCTTGCTAACGACTCGAACTTCAGCGCAAGCCAGGCATCAGATAGCGCAGTCGCCCAGGGAAGCGACAAAAAGTTGTAGCCAACCCGAAGAATGCGATTTGCCAAGTTCACGTAGCTAGCCTAGCCCCGTTACCAAATTGATACCATCACCGGGATTTTCACAGCATTTTTGCAGGTTGTGCATGTTTGTAAGCCTCACTGCTGCGTGTTCATCCGCCGCCGACTAGTTGTCAGAGTTGACGACGGCACAGCGATGAGATCAAAAAAAGCATTTCGAAAGGCTACAAGCAAATGAACTCACTCTCGTCGATTCTCGACAACAACCAGTTCAATCTGGTCTACAACATCCTTTCTCTCGGCATCGCCAGCATGGTGTTTACCTCGATTTTTCTCTTTGTGGCTCGTGAGCGCGTGGCGCCGCGATACCGCATGGCGGTAATGATCTCGGGTACCGTAACCGCGATCGCCGCCTACCACTACTTCCGCATGTTTGACTCGTTCAACCACGCATTCGCCGGAACCGAAGGCAACCCAGAGCTGTACAACGTTGGCTACCGCTATGTTGACTGGTTCTTGACTGTGCCACTGCTATTGGTTGAGACCGTTGCGGTGCTTGCACTTGCTCGTGCAGCTCAGCGTTCAATGTTGAACCGCCTGGTTCCAGCAGCTGCACTAATGATCATCCTGGGCTACCCGGGTGACGCGAAGCTAGACATCTGGGGCATCGCACCTTCGGTCTGGGGTCTTCTATCGACCATCCCATTCCTTTACATCCTTTACGTACTGTTCATCGAGCTTGGTAAGAGCTTGGATCGTCAGTCAGAAGAGGTTCGCAAGAAGGTTGTAATTCTTCGTCTAGTGCTAATCGCAACCTGGGGTGTCTACCCAATCTCGTTCATCTTCAACATGAACTCAACTGGCTTCGA
>JBEGRV010000050.1:0-5308 GCA_041180285.1 Actinomycetota bacterium | reverse complement strand
TCAGAAGATGCGATCAAGAAGGCTTACCGAAAACTTGCCCGTGAGCTCCACCCAGACGTAAACCCATCAGAGCAGGCACAAGAGCGCTTCAAGCTCGTAACTCACGCTTATGAGGTCTTGAGCGATCCGCAATCTCGCCAGCAGTACGACATGGGTCCAAACGCTGGTTTTCAGGGTGGCTTCGGCTTCAGCGATATTTTTGACTCCTTTTTTGGCACCCAATCCCGAGGTCCACGCTCCCGTGCAGAGCGAGGTCAGGATGCTCTGATCAGGGTTGATTTGACCTTGGCTGAAGTGGTGTTTGGTACCACAAAAACAATCGAAATAGACACGGCTGTGCTATGCGGCGGTTGTCAGGGGTCTTGCGCCCAACCTGGAACCAGCTCAGCAATATGTGACATCTGTCGTGGTTCTGGTTCCATTTCAAGAACGGTTCGCTCGATGCTGGGTAACGTCGTGACCTCGAGCCCATGCGGTACTTGCCGAGGCTACGGGCAGGTAATTCCGGTGCCCTGTGTCGAATGTCGAGGCCAAGGTCGTGTGAGAGCTCGTCGAGATCTCGAATTGAACATACCTGCAGGTGTCGAAGATGGTGTTCGCATTCAGCTCAGCGGGCAAGGAGAAGTCGGCTTTGCCGGTGGACCTAACGGCGATCTCTACGTTGACATCTCAGTAAAGTCTGACGACACTTTTTCCAGAAACGGCGATGACCTAATTTGCCAACTTTCGGTGCCTTTGGTCGACGCCGTCTTGGGTACCAGCGTTCAAATAGAAACCTTCGATGGTGAGCAAACCGTTGAAATCGAGGCAGGAAGCCAAAGCGGGCACACCGTTGTCATCAAGGGCAAAGGTGTAAAGCAGCTTCGAGGTAGCAGCCGCGGCGACTTGAGGGTGGTGCTTGAGGTAAAAATCCCCAGCAAGTTGGACGGAAAGCAAAAAGATCTTTTCCGTAACTTGGCTAAATTGAGAAAAGATGAACGGCCCAGCCTGGTGCGCCACACAACCGGCTTTTTTGGGAAGCGCAAGTAATTGGTAAACCCACTTTTTCTCACTGAGATCAACGGGGATTATCAGCCCGGAGATACCTTCACACTTATGGGCGACGAGGCTCACCATGCAATTGCAGTTCGCCGAATGCGTGTTGGTGAGAAAATACAAATCAGCAACGGGCTGGGTCGGCGTCTGACTGGAACTGTTAGTTCGGTCGGTAAACGTGAACTCGAGATAGAAGTCAGCAGCACTGTTACTGAGAACCCAGCGGCAATGAGTTTGACCTTGGTGCAGGCAATTGCAAAAGGTGACCGCGATGAGCTAGCAGTTCAGGCGGCAACTGAAATTGGTGTCAGCAGCATAATTCCGTGGGCTGCCGATCGCTCTGTTGCCAAGTGGGACGAACAAAAACGAGAGCGAAACCAACAGCGTTGGCAGCAGATTGTCGACGAAGCCGTCAAGCAGTCGCTGCAAGCGTGGCGCCCAAGCGTAGAAACAATGGTGAATTCAAAACAGTTGGTCGACTCGTTTGCTGAGTTTTCGAAAGTACTAGTGCTTGATCCAACCTCGGCGGTACCGCTCGCAGCATCCATTCCAGCGAATTTGCAGGGTGAAAAGATCGCCTTGGTGGTTGGCCCCGAAGGCGGAATCAATAATGCCGAGCTTGTTCTTTTCGAGTCAGCTGGTGCAGCTCGAGTGCGGCTGGGAAGTTCAGTGCTGAGAACATCTACAGCTTCAATATCAGCTGTTGCAGTATTGCAGGCTCGAGCTCAACTTTGGGGCTAGCGCTCTAGACTGAAGCGGAAGAGGTGGTTTAGCTGAGCGATTGTATTTTTTGCAAGATTGGTTCCGGAGAGATCCCGGCCAAAAAAGTTCTAGAAAATGAACATGCGGTTGCCTTTTGGGACATCAGCCCTCGCCAACCGGTACACGTTTTAGTAATTCCCAAGGCTCACTACGAAAATATTGCTGAATTAGTTTCGGCTGACGAAAATCTGGCTCTCGAAGTGCTCAAGCTCGGAAGCGAGGTTGCCGCAAACCTTACTGACGGCTCGTTTAGATTTACATTCAACACCGGTGTTGGTGCAGGCCAGACCGTTTTTCACGCCCACGGCCACATAACGGCTAAGGGCGAACGGGGATAGATTGCCTAATTCGACTAAAAGTATTGATTTAGAGGGCATTGATCCGCTGCTTGTTTTCGGCGCCGATGATGAGCTGTTGCGTGCTATCGAGCACCAGTTCCCTGAAATCGAAGTACTCGTCAGAGGAAATCGTGTCAAAGTCTCAGGTGACTCGAATCAGGTAGAACTGGTAATTTCACTGCTGGAAGAAATTTCACTGCTCGCATCCTCCGGAACTGCGATTGGTGTTAACGAAGTTGTCAACTCTAAAAAAATTTTGAATGACCGTCAAAAGCCCAGCGTAGTTCTTGGGCAAACAATACTAAATTCACGGGGTAAGTCTGTTAGGCCCAAAACTCTGGGCCAGAGAGAGTATGTCGATGCCATCGACAACCACACGGTGGTTTTTGGAATCGGCCCTGCAGGTACCGGTAAAACCTACCTTGCCATGGCGAAAGCAGTGCAGGCCCTGCAGCGCAAAGAGGTGTCGCGCATAATCTTGACCAGGCCGGCAGTTGAGGCAGGGGAGAAGCTAGGTTTTTTGCCAGGCAATCTAACTGAGAAAATTGACCCCTACCTTCGCCCACTTTTCGATGCGTTAGCCGACATGCTCGAGCCTGAGGCAGTTCCGAAACTATTAGCTGCAGGTACCGTCGAGGTGGCTCCACTTGCCTACATGCGTGGGCGCACACTAAACGACTCTTTCATCATTCTCGATGAGGCTCAAAACACGACCAAAGAGCAAATGAAAATGTTTCTAACTCGACTGGGTTTCGGTTCAAAAATGATCATCACCGGTGACATCACTCAGGTTGATCTACCGAGAGGCGACTCGGGTCTCAAAACTGCAGTAGATGCACTCGACGAGCTAGACGACCTTCACTTTGCATTTCTAACTAGCGAAGATGTGGTTCGTCACTCTTTGGTTGCCAAGATAGTCGACGCATTCGCCAACTTTGAGGCTCAGGCTAACCGCTCAGAGCCAACCATCGCTCGCAAATCTCAGGCTAGGCAGAAGAATGTTCGACCAGCACCCGGAGCTAGAAAATGACTATCGAAATCAATAATGAAACCGAAATGGAAATTGACCTGGAACGTGTGGTGCGGTTAGCTAGCTCGGCGTTGTCTGAGATGTCGATTCATCCAGACGCAGACCTCGCGATTGTCTTTGTTGACGAAGCTCCAATGGAGACACTTCACATTCAGTGGATGGACGAGCCTGGACCGACCGACGTGTTGAGTTTCCCCATGGATGAGTTGCGTCCAGGAACTCCGACTGCGCCAACCCCAGCCGGTCTGCTTGGTGACATTGTTATTTGCCCCCAGGTTGCTCAAACTCAAGCTGTTGCTGCGGGTCACGAGACTATAAACGAGATATTGTTGCTGACCACTCACGGTATTTTGCACCTGCTCGGATTTGACCATGCCGAGCCTGAGGAGGAGCGTGAAATGTTCGCGCTGCAGAAATCAATTCTTGAGACTTTTTATCAAAGTGAGCAACGCAATTGACTTTGATCACGATTACTCTCCTCATCAGTTACCTTGTTGCGGGGTTATTTGCTTGGCTCGAAAAAGAAGTTCTCAGAAGAGATTCAGATGAGCAAACGCGCCGAGGTCTCCATGCGCTGCAATTAGGTTTTCTGGTTATTTTTTCGACGGGGGTCAGTCTTACCGTCGGAGAGTTTCCCTTTACTGCAGCGGTGAATCTGCTGCTCGCTCTAGCTGCCATCGGTTTTTCAATTTTGGTGCTCAAACGCCTAACCCGAAAGTTTGTTGGCAGCTCACTCGCTGATCGTATTTTGCCAAGGTTCGCTTGGGTTCTTAAGAAAGTTTCTCTGTTGGTCAGGCCGATAACGCCAACCGGTCTGGACGATTCCGAAGAATTCGAACAGGAGATCATCGAGTCGGTCGAAGATTTCTCTCAGACGATCGTTAGAGAAGTTATGGTGCCGAGGGTAGACATGGCGGTCATAAACGCTGAGGTCAGTCTCAGCGAGTCGATGAACTTGTTCCTAAACCGCGGATTTTCCAGACTTCCGGTAATCGGGAAATCGGTCGATGATGTTCTTGGCATCTTATTTTTAAAAGACGTCACGAGGTTTTGGTCATCGAATCCTGAATTGATGAACACCAGCAAGGTTGAGACCCTGATGCGCGAAGCCGCATTTGTACCCGAATCGAAACCAGTCGATTACTTACTCCGGGAAATGCAGGCTTCGGCAACTCACATGGTGGTGGTAGTCGACGAATACGGGGGCATCTCAGGCGTTGCAACGCTAGAAGATCTAATTGAAGAAATCGTCGGCGAAATAAAAGACGAGTACGACAGTAACTCCGTCGATTTAGAGAAACTCGGGGAGTACAAATACCGTGTGGCAGCAAAGTATTCGCTGTTTGAACTTGGTGAAGAAATTGGCCTTGAACTTGAAGATGATGAAGTAGACAGCGTCGGTGGGCTCTTTAGTAAAGTGCTCGGTCGATTGCCGCAGAAGGGAGACTCTGTCGAATTTGCCGGCCTGGTATTTATGGTCGAGCGGCTCGAAGCCAGGCGCAAGCGCTTGGTTACTCTTCTAGTTGAGGTAACCGAATCAGCACAAGCCCAACTGCAGGCAATGCGCAAGACCCAGGGAAAGCAAAATGACTGAAAATAATTTCCGGGCTGGGTTTATCTCTTTTGTGGGGCGTCCTAATGTGGGCAAATCAACTTTGACCAACGCACTCGTGGGTGAAAAAGTCGCCATAACCTCTGCCAAGCCACAAACCACTCGAAAGGCTATTCGTGGAATTATCCATCGGCCAGCCGGGCAATTGATTGTTGTTGATACACCCGGGTTGCACCGCCCTAGAACGCTGCTAGGGCAGCGCCTCAACGACCTGGTTGAAGAAACCCTTGGCGATGTTGATGTAATCGGTTTTTGCACTCCCGCTAACGAAAAAATAGGCCCAGGTGACCGGTTTATCAATGAGCAACTAGACAAATACAGGCGTGCCAAAAAAGTGGCAATCGTAACCAAAACAGAACTTGCGTCGCCGTCTGAGGTTATTGCGGCACTAAAGGCTGTTAGTGAACTGCGTGACTGGGATGAAATCATCCCGGTATCAGCACTGGGTAACCAGCAGCTAGATGTTTTGACCGATGTGCTTCTTGGTCTAATGCCTTACTCACCACAGCTATATCCGAGCGATGTCACCAC
>JBEGRV010000049.1:0-5593 GCA_041180285.1 Actinomycetota bacterium | reverse complement strand
CTCTGTCAGCTGACAAGACTTCACTAACCATGACCATCCGCTCAGGCGTGAAGTTCACCGATGGTTCGACTCTTGATGCAGACACCGTAAAAGCGAACCTCGAGCGTCGCAGTGACGCTACCATCCCTTCATATGCCAAGTTCGGTAAGGGTGGGACTCAAGAGATCACTTCGGTGACAACCTCCGGCAACACCGTGACAGTAAACTTCAAGGCTGCACAGCCGAACGCTGCCTACGAGCTAAGTGGCCCTTCGGGGTTCATTGTTTCAGAGGCTGCGGCTAAAAACCCAGAGCTCCTTAAGTCGGCTCCACAGGGTTCTGGCCCATACAAGCTAGACGCCGCAAAGACCATCAAGGCAAACACCTACCGCCTGGTCAAGCAGGCTAGCCACTGGAACAAGGCAAATTACCCATACGACGTAGTTATTTACAAGGTGTACGCCACCGCGCAGGCTCACGCAAATGCTGCGGCAGCTGGCCAGCTAGATGTTGCAGTGCAGCCGGCAACCACGACGGTTCCACTTTTGAAAGCTCGCAAGGTTGGCCTATTGGCAAAACCTGGTGTGGTCTATTTCATGCAGTGGTGGGACAAGCTGGGTAAGAACTACAAGTTCACCGAAGACAAGAACGTTCGTCTAGCTTTCTCTTACGCCACCGACCGTAAAGCACTGGTAAACGGTATCTTCAAGGGCGACCGCCCAACCGCGTCAATGGCAGGTAAGAATGCTCTTGGCTACTCAGAGCTGTTGGATGAAAAGTACACCTACAACCTGGCGAAAGCTAAGCAGCTACTTGCTGCTTCAAAGTACCCAAATCCTGAGTTCACCATCGTGATTTCAGCGAATGAGACTGCCATTCACGAGGCGCTTAAGACCCAGTGGGCAAAAGCAGGAATCACAATGAACATCAAGGTGGCTGCAAACGGCGGAGAGTTATTCGCCGCGGTTCGTACCGGCGCTATGGGTATCTTCAACTTCGACACCACCAACCTAGTTGCCTGGACCGGTCTGATGTTGAACTCATTCCCTAATTACCAAAGCGCAACCAACGCAAAAATTTCCTCGGCGCTAGGTGCACTGGCTGCTGACCCAACCAACAATGCCAAGGCTGAAGCGCTGAACAAGGCCATGGTTGAGGAAGCCTGGTCGCTACCGCTTCGCGAGTCCTACTCGTACACCGGTTACAACAGCAAGACCGTAAAGGCCTTGAAGATCGGTGCCCGCGGAGATGTTTGGCCTCTACTAACCGAGATCAAACCAGCCAAGTAATAACACTCACAATGGCAAGTGGGAGCACTAACTTATCGGTGCTCCCACTTGCCATTACCAAAAAGATTTAGCAGCAGAATAAAAACATGATCCGTTTTATAGCTAACCGAGTCGCAATGGCGCTTCTCACCCTCTTCGCGGCTGCGGTGATTAGTTTTCTCATAGTGCACTCAATGCCTGGCACGCCTGGAGAAAATGCCTTGGGTACATCAGGTGACCCGGCGAGCATTAGGGCCTTCAATGAAAAAGTTGGCTGGTACGACCCGCTAGCTGTTCAATTCATTGACTGGGTGAGAATGTTACTCACAGGCAGCCTCGGGGTGTCGTACATCGACAATCGCGACCTGAGCATCGAGATAATTACCAGAATTCAAGTTACCGCTTATCTATCTTTAGCGGCCATCGTCTTGACCGCGATAATCGGCGTTGTGGTAGGAGTAACGGCCGCCGTTCGTGGCGGCGTTGTCGACCGAATCCTAAATTCCTTCACGGCATTTTTTATAGCGGTACCGCCATTTTGGTTCGCAATTCTCCTGATTTTATTTTTTGCCGTATTCAATCCGCTGCTGCCCGCTAGCGGCTACATCGACATCGTTGATGACCCTGTTGGATGGGCTTCCAGCCTGGTATTGCCTGTTGTGGCCCTGGCTGCCCATGGTGGAGCAGCAATTGCCAGAATCACAAGGTCAGCAATGCTCGAGGCAGTTGCGCAGGAGCACATTCGAACGCTTCGAGCAATGGGTGTTCCCCGCGCCCGCATTGTTTACCTACACGCGCTTCGTTTTGCCAGCGTTCAGATAGTTTCTGTGATCGGCCTGCAGTTCGTGCTTACCTTCGGTGGCACGGTCACAGTTGAACAATTATTTCAGCTACCGGGTCTAGGAACAGGCGTGCAGCGGGCGATTGGCATGCATGACGTTCCCCAGATTCAGGCCACAGTTATGGTGACCACAGTCGTAGTGGTAATCACAATGTTTTTGACTGAAATGGCCACCCGATTCTTAGATCCAAAGGTTAGAACTCGATGAGCCCCGCAAAGAAATCAAAGTTGCCACATTTTCTAAAGCGGCCCGGTGCTGTCCTCAGCCTTGTATGGCTCGCTTTCATCGTAATTGGATCGCTGACAGCACCTCTTTGGGTCCCATTTGACTTTGCCCAACAAAATGTTGGTTTTGAGCTACTGACGCCCAACTCACAATTCCTGTTGGGTACCGACGAACTCGGTCGTGACATTTTCAGTCGAATTATGGTTGCAGGGGCAGGAACCATTGTTGGGGCCACAATTACCGTTCTGGTTGCATTTGGAATCGGTCTACCTGCGGCATTTGTTTCAGCGCAATACGGCGGGAAAGTAGAGGCCTTTTTTAGCCGGTTTGCCGAAGTTATTTTTGCACTGCCTGGTTTGGTCATGATTTTGGCTTTGGTGGGAGCCATCGGGCAAGAAAAGATGGAGCCGCTGATGGTGTTCTTCGGTTTCCTAATATCACCGGCGGTTTATCGCGTGCTACTCGGCCAGATCATTTCAATTCGTCAGCGTCTCTATGTCGACGCTGCTCGACTAAATGGCCTGAGTTCAATCCGCATAAATTTGCGCCACATTCTGCCAGGCATATGGCGAACTGTTTTGGTTCAGGTTGCCCTAATTTTTGTTGCGGGTATCGGTATCCAGGCTGGACTTTCATTCTTGGGAATCGGCCCGCAGGAACCGAACCCAAGCTGGGGCGCCATGATTCTTCAAGCTAGCAATCTGATTTATTTCTCCCCATGGATGATGGTCCCACCGGGTCTAATTTTGGTGCTCACTGTTTTTGCCGCAAATGAACTTGCTGATGTTTTTGGCGAGGGCGAAGCGCAAAATTCAGGGGTGAAGCCTTTCTCATTCAAAGATCTGAAGGGTCGCCGCCGAGCCAATCTTCCGGTAGTCGAGGCTGCTCCTAAAGCTGCGAACCTACTCGAACTTAAGCATCTAGTCGTTGGAGTCGAGGGTAAGCACGAGTTGGTCACCGACGTTTCGCTCGCGATTAGGCAGGGTGAAGTTCTCGGCGTAGTTGGTGAATCTGGTTGTGGCAAAACCATGACGGCACTGTCGGTGATCGGTTTGTTACCGCCTGGGGTCAAGGTTCGCTCAGGCTCGATCTTGCTTAACGGAATCGACATTGCCGATTGGAATGAGCAAGAGCTAAACACCGTGCGCGGCAGTGAAATGGCTTACATCTCGCAAGAGCCGATGGTGGCTCTTGACCCAATGTTCACAGTTTCACACCAGTTGGTTTACCCACTGAAGCGCATCCGTGGTTTGTCTAAAGCTGCCGCAAAAGCAGAAGCCCTTGAACTCCTGCGACAGGTGGGAATCGTAAACCCAGAGCGCGTTTTGAAGTCATACCCACATCAGCTTTCGGGGGGTATGGCCCAGCGCGTCGCTATTGCACTGGCCCTAACCGGAAACCCTCGATTGTTGATTGCCGACGAGCCAACCACGGCTCTGGATGTGACCATTCAGGCTGAAATTCTTGACCTCTTGCGTGCATTGGTTCAGCAGCGTGGAATGGGTCTGGTAATCGTTACCCACAACCTCGGGGTTGTAGCCGACATCGCCGATCAGGTGGCCGTAATGTACGCAGGTCAGGTTATCGAGGCCGGCCCAGTTGCCGATGTGCTGTTGAACCCTGCTCATCCTTACACCTCAGCCCTGTTGGGTGCTGACCCACACTTTGGCGCCGACGGGGTAATGCCAGACCGGCTGGCATCGATCCCTGGGGCAGTGCCACCGGCTTGGGAGTGGACCAGCTCTTGCCGGTTTGCTGCACGATGCAACTTCGCGACCGAGATTTGCAAGCAGCCACTGCAAGAAAAAGCAGCCCACCAGGGCGGCGCAGTGAAGTGCATGCGTTTTGGTGAATTAACTCTGACCACGACCAATCACGGCAAGAACTAGGTGTTGGCCATGACAAATACAACTCCGCTACTAGAGGTAACCGACCTATCGGTTCAATACGGCAAAGGCAAAACCGCTTTTACCGCTGTCAGCGACATTAGTTTTGTGATTCAGCCGGGTCAGGTTTTAGGTCTGGTTGGCGAGTCTGGTTCAGGTAAGTCGACAATCGGTAAGGCAATCCTGGGGCTTGAAAAGGTTAAGACCGGCAGCATCAAGTTTTTAGGGACTGACATCACTCACGATTCTCTGAAGCGCCGAAAGAAAACAGCTGCTGGAATTCGCGTGGTTTTCCAAGATCCTTACTCATCGCTAAACCCGGCTCTAACTGTCGGTGAAACCCTCATCGAGCCTTTGGTTGTTGATGGGGTAAAGCGTGAAGACGCACTAGCGCTGGCGCGAGAGGTGCTGGTCAAGGTTGGTCTTTCGCCAGAAGCGGCAGACCGCTACCCTCGCAACTTCTCGGGCGGTCAACGTCAACGAATCGCGATCGCTCGTGCACTAATTGTGCGGCCGAAGCTAATCGTGCTCGACGAGCCAGTTTCGGCCCTCGACCTATCCACTCAGGCGCAGGTGCTCAACCTGCTGGCTGATCTTTCGCAGAGCGAAGACGTCGGATTCCTTTTTATCGCCCACGACCTCGATGTGGTGCGTTTTCTATCTGATGATGTAGTGGTGCTTTATAAAGGCCGCGTCATGGAACACGGCGATGTCAACCGAGTGGTCACGGCACCTAAGCATCCCTACACCCAGACGCTCACCGCAGCAGCTCCAGCTCCGAACCCTCACGTTCAAAAAGTTCGTCGCGAGGCTTGGCAGCAACTTCAGGTTTCGAAGAAGCAGCACGTTGCTGACATCGGTCAGGGTTGCCCATTCGTTGCCCGTTGCCCGATTGCCCAAGAGAACTGTGCTACCGAAATACCAGCTCTACGAGAGGTGACCGGGGTAAAAGTTTCGTGCCACTATGCCTAATCTGGCAGGTACGGCAAACTGGATTCGCCCAGCCGAAGATGAGATAGCCCAGCCAGGGCACAGGCCGGTTTACTGGTTGCGTAGAGAATTTGACCTATCTGAAGCGCAGGCCAGCGACGCTCTGCAGCTCGAAATTTCAGCCCAGGGTTTATATCAGGCCTTCGTCAATGGCCAGCGGGTTGGTGATCAAGAGCTAACCCCCGGCTACACGCAGTATCGCGAGCGTATCCAGTTTCAGACTTTTGATGTCTCAGAGCTGCTTCGGCCCGGCATCAACTCGATTGCGGTTTTGCTCGCTGATGGGTGGTTTCGCGGCGCCTGCGACGTAATGCGCAGCGTAAATCAATTTGGCGACCGGACATCTCTGATTGCGCAGATTAGTCCGGCGGGGAAAACCGCTAGCCCAATTCTTACCACCGAT
>JBEGRV010000048.1:0-6103 GCA_041180285.1 Actinomycetota bacterium | reverse complement strand
CTACTTTTGAGGGTTTGCTTGACGATCCTCCGCGCAAAACAGAGTTTGTTAGAACATCACCGTCGAGGGTAATCAAGACGAGATTGATCACCGATTTGTCGTTTTGATACAGGCGTTGCGCAGCAACCAGATCGTCAACTATTACGACCTTTTCGAGCAGGGCTAGAACACCCGACGGAGCTTTTACAACCTCTGCGGCTGCTCTAGCTCCGGCAAACTTGGGAAGCGATTGGAGCTTCCCCTCAGACTCAACGTCGGCGACAATAATTTCGGCTCGACCACCATCAATGTTTTTTAGGTGGTCAAGAGCAGCAATTCCTGCCTCTCGAGAATCAGCTACGAGCGCATCTGCAAGCGAACCGAGCGCTGCCGCAACCGCGGTCTCGAACCCGGCTTCAATTTTCATGTGGCTAGCCACAAGCCCACGAAGCCCGCGAAGGCCTGCCGAGATCAGCTCGCTAGAACCATCTTTTTGCTCAAGGGTCAGATTGAGTGCAGAACGTTTAGCAGCGAGTGAATCCCGTTCTCGTTCAGCCTCGTGTATTTTGTCGCGCAGCTCTTCAATCTTCGATGCGGCCGCAGCTACCGCACGCTGGGCTGCGTCATACTTTTGCTCGAGGGTGTTGTCTGCACCGCCACTCTGACCAGCGAGCTCAGACTCTAGCGTCTTGAACTCTGAAGTTTTTAGGTCAAGACGTTCTTTAGCCTGTCTTGCGGCTGATTTATGGCGCTCTACCTCGCCACGCAACGACTCAAGTCTCGATTTAGCAACCGCAACTTCGTTGCCATATTTGGCTTTATCAAGGTCAAATTTCGAGATCAACGCATTTTGTTCAGCAATTTGCCGGTCAAATTTTTCAAGGTTTTCGCGTGCTTGATTTCGATGTTCTTCTGACGCTAAGAGCTGCGTCTGAAGGGAATTCACTTGATTCTGCAGTTCAACCAGCGCGACTTCGGCGGCGGCTGCTTCGTCAGCAATCGCGGCGGGATCTACTGTCGCAGCCCCCACTGAAGCCTGAGATTCAAGCATCGCAATTCGCTGATTGGCAACCGTCAGCAGCGAACGCACTCGCTCGGCAGCGGTGTCGAACTGATATGAAATCGACCGCGTACGGTCAACCTCATCATTGATTTGCGCAGCTTCCAGCTGACTAAGGCGATGGGTATTTTCGGCTAGTAGCTCTTGCAAGATGTTTCGCTCGGCCCGACGATCAGCTTCACTCTTAGCGGTTTCTTCCAGTGCAGCATGCAGCTGCGAGATGTCAAAAGCAAGGATTCGAGCTTTTGCGTCTCGCACAATCGCAGCGATACCCTGCGCCTCTCGGGCAACCTCAGCCTGTTGGCTCAGTGGCTTGAGCTGTCGCCTGACTTCACCAGCGAGATCGTTCAATCGGGTTAGGTTGATTTGCATCGCCTCAAGTTTGCGCTGAGTCTTTTCTTTTCGCCGACGGTGCTTCAAGATTCCGGCGGCTTCCTCAACATAGCCACGACGTTCTTCAGGTGTGGCAGCAAGAACATTGGCGATCTGCCCTTGGCCAACAATGACATGCATCTCACGACCGAGGCCTGAGTCGCTCAACAACTCTTGAACGTCTAGTAGTCGGCAGGCATCTCCGTTAATCGCGTACTCACTGCCGCCGTTACGAAACAAGGTTCTGGAAATCGTAACTTCGCTGTACTCGATTGGCAGAGCGCCATCGCTGTTATCGATAGTGAGGATTACCTCAGCGCGACCAAGCGGACCCTTGGTAGATGTTCCGGCGAAAATGACGTCTTCCATTTTGCCGCCGCGAAGAGTTTTCGCCCCCTGCTCACCCATAACCCAGGCAAGAGCGTCAACAACATTTGACTTACCAGATCCGTTAGGGCCAACCACAGCTGTGACACCTGGCTCAAAGGCAAAGGTGGTTGCATTAGCAAATGATTTGAAGCCTTTGAGGGTGAGGCTCTTGAGATACAAGCGCAGCACTCCCCTCTGAATTATCTGGATTCGGCGTCAACCGCCATCACAAAATTACCGCATTATGGCTTCAGCTTTTGACACTTGGGGCAGAAGTGTGAGCCGCGGTTCATCCAACTATCTCGTTTGATTGGGGCACCGCATCGCTTACAGGGCAAACCAGTCATACCGTAGGCGTTAAGGGAAACTGCAAAGTACCCGGATTCGCCATTAACGTTTTTGTATTGTTCGTCAAAGCTGGTGCCACCTTCGGCCACAGCTGCGCGAAGAATTTCTTTAACCGAATCGAGTAACTCTGCTTTTTTTGCTTTACTGAGGCTGGCGGCAGGCTGGTCATAGTGAAGTTTTGTTCGCCATAGAGCCTCATCGGCATAAATATTGCCTATACCACTGAGCGTTTGCTGATCAAGTAGCACCCGCTTAATACCCGACTGTTTTTTTGCAAATTTGGCGATCACCGCAGCTGTGTCGAAATGTTCATCAAGCGGATCTCTGCTAATGTGAGCGGCCTGCGCGGGAATCAAATTCAACCATTGGGCGTCTGCTACCTCTGGGCAAAAACCCGCACGCTGGCCACCGGGGCACTCTACTAGTTCGTCAATAGCTAGAGAACCAAAAAGCCTCTGGTCGATAAATCTAAATTCGACCATCTCGCCAGCTTTGGTTTCGACCGTAATGACAATTCTGGTTAGTTTGTCTTCGGGAGCACCTGCTTCACGAATAAGCATTTGCCCGCTCATTCCTAAATGGCCAACCAGGGCAAGATGAATTGGCCCGCTTTTCTGCAAATTTGGTCTGATTGGCATCCACAAGAATTTTCCTCGTCGAACAACGCCCTCAATTTCAGCACCCAGCAAAGTTGCCTCGAAATCCGATGGGCCACCCGGGTGGCGCTTTAGGGATCTTGAATCGAAGATGGTGATGTTTCTAACTATGCTCCCGGTCAGAAACGGGGCTAGACCGGCGCGAACAGTTTCAACCTCTGGTAGCTCAGGCAATCTAATTCCTATTTTTGTAAGACGTCTAGCGCTGCAATTGCGGCCGCTGTTTCAGCGCTTTTTTTAGACCTGCCGATTCCACTGCCCATCATTTTCTCGCCGATTAGCACTTTGGAGTAAAAGGTTCGGTCATGATCTGGGCCATCAAAACTGGTTTCATATCTGGGCAAGTCTTTACCTCTGTTTTGAGCCAATTCTTGAAGGCTGGTTTTAGGATCTGAATTCGCTCGGAGCGCATCAGGATTCTCAAGCATGGGAAAAACATATTTTTGAATTAGCTCTGTGGCTGCGTGAACGCCCGACGAAATCAGTGCTGCCCCCAAGACGGCTTCAAAAGCATCCGCAAGCAAATTAGTTTTTTGTCGGCCGCCGGTCTGTTCCTCGCCCTTGCCAAGTCTCAGAAAGTCACCGAGTCCAATTTGATTAGCGGCCTCAGCAAGCGCAGTGGCTGAAACTACTGCGTTCTTGACCTTGGTCATTTCACCTTCGGGAAGGTCGGGCAGTAGCCGGTAGATGTGCTCTGTAACAACAAAACCCAACACCGAGTCGCCTAGAAACTCGAGGCGTTCGTTGTTGGGTGGGTTGCCGTTCTCGTATGAGAACGAGCGATGAGTTAGTGCCGTAAGCAGAAGCTCTTGGTCTATCTCAACGCCGAGACGTGCGCTCAGCTGGTTGAGGTTCATCGCGAAAATTGGATGATTTAAGCGTCTGCGACCTTGCGGCCCTTGTACTCAAGGAACAGGGCGTTGCCGGCTGAGTCTTCGACTAGCTTGGCGCGGTGAGGCAGGCTGTATACGGTCTTGCCGTTTTCAATGGTCTTAACCAAGGTGACCTCGGCTGCCTTCCACTGTGAACGACGTGAGTGAGTGCGTGAGCGAGATAGTCGACGCTTTGGTACTGGCATGGTACTTACTCTTCCTTTTTGCTAAAACTTTCGAGAGCAGCCCATCGCGAATTAGTCGCGGTTTCGTGCTCATGCTGCGGGTTTTCAGCCAGCTTCACACCGCACTCAGGGCATAACCCAACGCAATCAGCGCTACAGAGAGGGTGGTACGGAAGGCTTAGAACAACCGCGTCACGGATGGCTTGTTCAAGATCGATTTTTTCGTCTATGACAGCGAAGTCATCCTCGTCAGATACAGAATAGGCGAAAAGCTCTTGAAAATCCACCTCCAGTGCCGAAGAAATTGGATCCAGGCATCGTGAACACTCACCCTCTGACCTGACAAAAACTTCACCGGTTGCCAAAATTCCTTCATGAACCGACTCGAGCCTGAGGTCAAGCTCAAGATTTGCTCCGGACCGAACCTGGATGATGCCCTCACCGAGAGCCTCAGGAACATTGATGTCGAGCTCAAGCTCACGCATCTGACCGGGCTTGTGCATGAGGTCGTGAACGTTGATTTGATAAGCAGTTGAAGCCATGTTGAATTACTTTCGATTAGTCGCAGTAGATGCTAACGCTCGAGCAACTGCCTTGGGGACATATTTGCTCACCGATCCACCAAGATCTGCAACTTGCTTGACTAGCGAGCTTGAAACTAAACCGTGTTCTGGGTTCGCAGGAATAAAAATTGTTTCGACCTCTGCAAGATCGTGGTTCACCTGAGCCATGGGCAATTCGTAATCAAGGTCGACATTGTTTCTAAAGCCCTTAACCAAGGCCGATGCCCCGACCATCAAGCAGTAATCAACAAGCAGGCCAGAGTCAAGTGTGTCCACTTTGATCTTGGCGCCGCTATGAATACCCAGCTCTGCAAGACTTTCGCGAATTAAATTAACTCGCTGTTCGCTGCTGAAACGGGGGTTTTTACCAGGATTGTGAACCACCACAATGTGCAACTCATCAAAAATTCGAGTCGCGCGCGCGGCTACATCTAGGTGCCCAAGGGTGACAGGGTCGAAAGATCCGGGATAAACCGCAATTGAAGCCATAGCTAAACGGTAGCCCACTTTTCTAAACGTGCAAAAGCTAAAACTGCCTAGGCCTTGGCTAAATTCTCTTGAGCGCTGCTCTCAACCTGGCTGATTGCCTCGAGGAGACTCGCTGGACACGCGAGTGGGGTGCTCTCAAAAACGCTCAGTGCATAGTCGCGAGCTCGTTGAATCAAATCTCGATCCGAAATCACCCTGAGCAGCCTGAGGCTCGATGCGCGACCCGATTGACTTACCCCTAACACGTCGCCTTCTCTTCGGTAAGCCAGGTCAATCTCGCTCAACTCGAATCCGTCAGAGGTTTCAGCAACTGCCTGAACCCGCTCGAGAGCAGGCGAACCCTCTTCGGCGCTGGTAAGCAGTAGGCATAGCCCAGGCAAGCCACCACGGCCAACGCGTCCGCGTAGCTGGTGTAACTGGCTGATTCCGAAACGGTCAGCATCAAGCACGATCATCACGGTCGCATTTGGAATGTCGACCCCGACCTCAATTACAGTGGTGGAAACCAAAACATCTAGTTCGCCAGCTTGGAACGAGGCCATAATCTGACCTTTTTCATCGGCAGTTTGCCTGCCGTGCAAAGCTGCAATTCGTAAGTTCTTCAGCGCAGGATTTAAGCGTAGCGAGTCAACCACCGGAAGCACCGCCGCTGTTTTGTAGCTTCTTTCTGCAACCTCATCTGCTATCTCGAGGTCGTCATACTCTGGCTCTCCAAGATCGTCAGATTCATCGATTCGAGGGCACACCACGAATGCTTGCCGCCCACTTTTTACCTCTTCTGCAACTCGCTGCCAAACCCTCGCAACCAGGCCGGGCTGAGACAGCTGAACAACGTGTGACGAAATTTGCTGTCTTCCGGCTGGCAGTTCAGTGAGCGAGGAAACATCTAGGTCACCAAAGACCGTCACCGCAAGGGTTCTTGGAATCGGAGTGGCCGTCATAGTTAGCACGTGTGGCGGTTGTTTCGCCTTCTGGCGCAGAGCCTCGCGTTGATTGACGCCAAATCGGTGCTGCTCATCAACCACGATCAAACCCAAGTCGTAAAAATCAACTTTGTCTGCGATTAGTGCGTGGGTGCCAATTACAATCTTCGCCTTGCCACTGATGATCTGCAGCAATGCTTGTTTTCGCTGCTGAGTTGAGAGCTGCCCGGTCAGCAGAGTTACTCCGAGCTCGCGGCTGAGTTCATCGCCTAAGTGTTTGGTAATGC
>JBEGRV010000047.1:0-6953 GCA_041180285.1 Actinomycetota bacterium | reverse complement strand
GGATCGGTTTTGGAAATGACGCTGATGTAGAGCGAAGCCGGGTCAGCAAACGAGGGTTTTCCGGGTGCATTTGGTTTTCTGAAAACCACATCAAAATTCTTTTGCCAGTCCTTCGTGTAGAGCAGGGTGTGGTGATCTAGCTCAGGCAGTTCACCGCGAACTCCTAGATAGAGCAAGATGGCCGAAGGGCCGGGAAGCTTGTTGCTCCACCATTTCTCAGGGAAAGTTTGGTGCTTTTCATCGAGCAATTTGGTCTCAATGTGGTGCAGGTCAGCGTTACCAATGACCGCGTCGGCAGCAAAAAACGCATCTTTGACCCAAACGCCTGTTGCCCGACCGTCGTCAGCAACCTCGATTTTTGTAACCGGCGAGTTGGTTCGAATGTCCACACCGTGCTGTTTAGCCAGGCGCTCAACGGCCTCAATGATGGTGTAAAAACCACCCATCGGATAGAAAACTCCAACGTTCATGTCAACGTGGGTCATCAGGTGGTACATGCTCGGAATGTCGTAGGGCGAAGCGCCTAAGAAGACCGCCGGGAAGTTCAAAATCTTGCGCAGTCGTGCATCCTTGACATGCTCGCTGGCAAATTTGTCTAGGGGAGTGAGAAGGTGCTTGATGAACCGACCCGCTCTGGCCAAAACTTCAGGATGAAAGAACGATCTTGCATCGCGGAAATTTGTGTAGAGAAAGTGTTTTACCGAAAGTTCGTAGGCATCTTCGGCTGAGTCTACGTAGGCCTGCAGGCGCTCGCCGGCTCCTGGTTCGATTGCGTCGAAAAGCTTCTTGTTTTCTTCCAGGTCTTGGCGAATCAGCAGCTTGTCGCCAGCCCCCTCGTTTCGAGTTTGGTATGCCGGGTCAAGTTTGACCAGCTTCAACTCTTTTTCAGCCGAGGTGCCCATGAGTTTGAAGAACTGATCGAAAGCGTCGGGCATCAGGTACCAAGATGGGCCCATGTCGAACTTGAACCCGTCTTTTTCCCAAATGTAGGCTCGGCCACCTACCTTTTCGCGAGCCTCCAGCAGCGTCACCTTCATCCCTGACTTTGCCAGCAGTGCAGCTGTGGCTAGCCCGCCGATTCCGCCGCCGATTACAACTGCAGATTTTTGTTCAGGGTTGAGCTTGGTCATTTAGGTATGGCTCCCAGGGTTGCTTTGAGAAGGATCAGTAGTTTTTTGGCGTTATTTACCCGCACTCGAGTAGTAACCAGTTTCGACGCTGGCGTATTCGCTAATTCACGATTTAGTGCCTCATACAGAAATTGGGCGGCGGCAACCGCGCGTCGACTGGATTTTGGCAACCCGACCAAGCCTCGGCTCGAAACCTTTAGCTCGTTGTCAATGTCGGTGACCAGGCGGGCTTTGTCATCCTCGGTGAAATTGTTTAGATCGATATCGGGAAAATAACTGCGACCCAGAGCCTTTGAATCGGCCGCCAAATCGCGCAAAAAGTTAACCTTTTGAAAGGCCGAGCCAAGGGCGCGCGCAGACTCAACAAAGTCGGCCTGCTGCTGTGCAGAAAAACTTTGTCCCAGCAGGTAAACCTGAAGGCACATCAGGCCAACTACCTCTGCCGAGCCGTATATGTAAGTTTCAAAACTCGCCTGATCGTATTTTTGCGAGTGCAGATCCATGCGCATCGAAGTAAAGAATGGTTCGACCAGTTCACGACCAAAACCAGCAACTCTTGCGGTGTGGGCAAAGGCGTGAACCACAAGGTTGGTGCTAAACCCGGTGTCGATGGCCCGATAGCAATCGGCCTCTAGCTCATCGAGAAGAGCGCCGGCATCTTCCAGGTGATCTGAACCCAGCGCTTGCTCTGCGGCACCGTCGACAATTTCGTCGGCAACTCTAACCAGTGCGTAGATATTTGAAACATGGATGCGGACGTCTCGGCCAAGTAATTTTGACGCCCATCCGAATGATGTGGAATAGCCCCTGATCACCTCAGCGGCCGACGCCTGAGCAACCCTGGTGTACAGGGCCAAATTGGTGTCTAAATCGGCTGAATTATTTGCTACCACGGCTTCAGATTACCCTTTCAGAAAGTAGACTTGAGCCTATGTCTGTAGATATCAAGCCACGTTCAAGAGATGTAACCGACGGAATCGAGCGCGCAGCCTCGCGAGGCATGCTTCGCGCAGTTGGTATGGGTGACGAAGACTGGGTTAAGCCCCAGGTCGGAATCGCATCCTCATGGAACGAAATCACCCCTTGCAATCTCTCACTCGATCGATTGGCTCAAGCGGCTAAAGAGGGTGTGCACCAGGGCGGTGGCTACCCGCTCGAGTTCGGAACCATCTCGGTGTCTGACGGCATCTCAATGGGCCACGAAGGCATGCACTTTTCACTGGTTTCGCGCGAGGTAATTGCAGACTCGGTTGAGACCGTAATGCAGGCAGAGCGTCTAGATGGTTCGGTGCTGTTGGCCGGTTGTGACAAGTCACTTCCCGGCATGCTAATGGCGGCTGCGCGTTTAGACCTTGCTTCGGTCTTCCTTTACGCAGGTTCGATCATGCCGGGTTGGGTGCGTCTTGAAGATGGCACCGAAAAGCAGGTCACCATCATCGACGCCTTTGAAGCAGTGGGTGCCTGCAAGGCCGGCAAAATGTCGCGTGAAGATCTAGACCGCATCGAAAAAGCTATCTGCCCGGGTGAAGGTGCCTGCGGCGGTATGTACACCGCTAACACCATGGCATCTGCGGCTGAGGCACTGGGCATGTCACTGCCAGGTTCAGCAGCCCCACCTTCGGCTGACCGTCGCCGTGACAACTGGGCCCACCGCTCAGGTGAAGCAGTTGTTAATCTGCTGCGTCACGGAATTACTGCCCGCCAGATCTTGACCAAAAAGGCTTTTGAAAACGCCATCGCTGTGGTTTTGGCTTTCGGCGGTTCAACCAACGCTGTCCTTCACCTGCTTGCAATCGCTCGCGAGGCCAACGTTGACCTAACTCTCGACGACTTCAACCGCATGGCCGACAAGGTGCCTCACTTGGGTGACCTCAAGCCATTCGGTCAATATGTAATGACCGATGTCGACCGTGTCGGTGGTGTGCCGGTGGTTATGAAGGCACTACTTGACGCCGGCCTAATTCACGGAGATGCCCTAACCGTAACTGGCAAGACCGTCGCTGAAAACTTGGCCAGCATCAACCCGCCAGATCCAGACGGCAAAATTATCCGCTCCCTAAATAACCCGATTCACCGAACCGGCGGCTTGGCTGTTTTGCGCGGATCAATGGCTCCAGATGGCGCCGTTGTGAAAACCGCAGGTTTCGACCTCGACGATTTCACTGGCCCAGCCCGTGTCTTTGAGCGCGAGCGTGCCGCGATGGATGCCCTAACCGAAGGCAAGATTAAGGCCGGAGACGTAGTGGTAATTCGCTACGAAGGGCCGAAGGGTGGCCCAGGCATGCGAGAGATGCTTGCCATCACCGCAGCAATTAAGGGTGCCGGTTTAGGTAAAGATGTTCTACTATTAACCGACGGACGATTCTCAGGCGGCACAACCGGCCTTTGCATCGGACACATTGCACCAGAGGCCACCGAAGGTGGACCAATTGCTCTGGTTCGCGATGGCGACTTGATTCGAGTCAACATCGCAGCTCGTACGCTCGAACTACTCGTTGAGCCCGAAGAGCTGGCTGCACGCAAGCAAGATTGGCAGCCCCTTCCACCGCGCTATACCCGAGGCGTTCTCGCGAAATACTCCAAACTTGTGCATTCAGCAGCTGAAGGCGCATACTGCGGATAATTTCGCTCATTCCAGTTGATTTCAACTGGGCACGCATGTTTACGAGAGACGAAATATGACAAACGAAGTGCTTACCGGTGCTCAGGCCATTATTCGAAGCCTTGAATTGCTTGGCATCGAAGATGTGTTCGGTCTTCCAGGCGGAGCCATTCTGCCAACCTATGACCCATTGATGGACTCGAAGAAAATTCGCCACATTTTGGTTCGCCACGAGCAGGGCGCGGGTCACGCCGCCGAGGGATACGCCTCTGCCAGCGGAAAGTTGGGTGTCTGCATCGCGACTTCTGGCCCGGGTGCGACCAACCTGGTGACCGCAATCGCTGATGCCCACATGGATTCAGTGCCGCTGTTGGCAATTACCGGGCAGGTGGGCTCACACCTAATCGGAACCGACGCATTCCAAGAGGCCGACATCGTCGGTATCACCATGCCAATCACCAAGCACTCGTTCTTGGTAACCAAGCCAGAAGATGTGCCGGGCACAATCGCGGCGGCAGTTCTGATTGCCACCACCGGACGCCCAGGTCCAGTTTTAGTTGACATAACTAAAGATGCCCAGGTCAAGACTGCAGAGTTTGTCTGGCCACCGAAGGTAGACCTACCTGGCTACAAGCCGGTCACCAAGCCTCACGGTAAGCAAATTCAGGCAGCTGCAGCTTTGATCGCCGAGGCAAAAAAGCCGGTGCTCTATGTAGGTGGTGGCGTAATTCGCGCCGGCGCACACAAGGAACTTCTAAAACTGGCTGAACTCATTGGCGCTCCAGTGGTTACCACGCTTATGGCTCGCGGTGCGTTCCCAGATTCACACCCTCAAAACTTAGGTATGCCGGGCATGCACGGTACCGTTCCTGCGGTTACCGCGTTGCAAAAGAGCGACTTGCTCATCACGCTGGGTGCTCGCTTCGACGATCGCGTAACCGGAGATGTCAAGAGCTTTGCCGTTGGTGCCAAGGTAATTCACGTCGATATCGATCCTGCTGAGATCGGCAAGATTCGCTTCGCTGATGTTCCAATTGTTGGAGATGCCAAAGAGGTAATCGGTGAACTAAACCAAGAACTAACCGCTGCATTGAAGACCGCCAAGCTCGACATCGCTGACTGGTGGAAATTCCTGGATGGGCTTCGCGAGCGCTACCCGCTCGGCTACACCCACGTCGAAGACGGCAAACTTTCACCGCAGTACGTCATTCAGCGAATTGGTGAACTAACCGGCCCCGAGGGTATCTACGCGGCCGGAGTTGGTCAGCACCAGATGTGGTCTGCCCAGTTCATCAAATACGAGCGCCCGAACTCATGGCTGAATTCAGGCGGTGCCGGAACCATGGGTTACTCGGTTCCAGCAGCCATGGGCGCCAAGGTTGCTCAGCCAGATCGTCACGTGTGGGCAATTGATGGCGACGGTTGCTTCCAGATGACCAACCAAGAGTTGGCAACCTGCACCATCAACAACATCCCAATCAAGGTTGCAATTATCAACAACTCTTCGCTCGGTATGGTTCGCCAGTGGCAGACACTGTTCTACAACGAGCGCTACTCAAACACCGACCTGCATACCGGAACCGATGCACTTATGGTTCCTGACTTTGTGAAGTTGGGTGAGGCCTACGGCTGCCTCGCAATTCGTGTTGAAAAAGAAGAAGACATCGATAAGGCGATCAAGTTGGCTCTTGAAACCAACGATCGCCCAGTGGTTATCGACTTCATCGTCAGCCGCGATGCCATGGTTTGGCCAATGGTCGCCGCAGGTGTTTCAAACGATGCTGTGCAATACGCTCGCGATGCGGCACCAATCTGGGACGGCAGGGAGTAATCATGTCAAGACACGTTCTTTCGCTGCTGGTCGAAGACCGACCAGGTTTGCTAACTCGCGTTGCCGGTTTGTTTGCTCGTCGTGGCTTTAACATCGAATCGCTGGCAGTCGGTGTCACCGAGGTTGAGGGTCTCTCTCGCATCACCGTTGTGGTTGGTGTTGAAGATGCACCACTCGAGCAGGTCACCAAGCAAATCAATAAATTGGTAAACGTAATTAAGGTGGTTGAGCTAGACGCCGAACAGGCAGTGCAGCGTGACCACATGTTGATCAAGGTCAAAACTGAACCGGCAACTCGCTCGCAGGTGCTCGAAGCGGTAACCTTGTTCCGTGCTCGCGTCATCGATGTTGTGAGTGACGCGGTAATCATCGAGGTAACTGGCGACAGCGCGAAGTGCGCAGCGTTCATCAAAGTTCTCGAACCGTTCGGTATCAAAGAGTTGGTGCAGTCTGGCGTTTTGGCTATGGGTCGAGGCTCAAAGTCAATCACCGAGAAGGTGCTCAAGTAACAAACTTCGATCGGTTGGCCCGATCGGTAGAAACATCCCAGTTTCAATAAACACAAGGAGATACATAAAGTGGCTGAAATCTTTTATGACAAGGATGCAGACCTATCGATCATTCAGGGTCGCAAGGTTGCCATTATTGGTTACGGTTCGCAGGGTCACGCTCATGCGCTAAACCTTAAAGACTCGGGCGTTGACGTAGTCGTTGGCCTACAGCCAGGCTCAAAGTCAAAGGCAACTGCCGAAGAGCAGGGACTTAAAGTTGTTACCCCAGCAGAGGCAGCTCAGTGGGCAAACGTCATCATGATCTTGACTCCAGACCCAGCTCAGCGTCACGTTTATGCTGAGGCAATTGAGCAGCACCTAGAAGAGGGCGACGCGCTAGTGTTCGGTCACGGCTTCTCGGTTCGATACGGCCTAATCAAGCCTCCTCAGAACGTAGACGTGTTCTTGGTTGCTCCTAAGGGCCCTGGTCACCTAGTGCGCCGTGAGTACATCTCAGGTAAGGGTGTACCAAACCTTATTGCTATTCACCAAGACGCATCTGGCAAGGCATTCGACCTGGCCCTCAGCTACTCACGCGCAATTGGTGGAACTCGTGCGGGCACCATCAAGACCACCTTCACCGAAGAAACTGAGACCGACCTGTTCGGCGAGCAGGCCGTTCTTTGTGGTGGCGCTTCGCAGCTAATCATGTACGGTTTCGAGACTCTAACCGAGGCTGGTTACCAGCCTGAGGTTGCCTACTTCGAGGTGCTACACGAGCTGAAGCTAATCGTTGACCTTATGTACGAGGGTGGAATTGCCAAGCAGCGTTGGTCAGTTTCGACCACCGCAGAGTACGGTGACTACATCTCGGGCCCACGCGTAATTGGCCCAGAGGT
>JBEGRV010000046.1:0-7027 GCA_041180285.1 Actinomycetota bacterium | reverse complement strand
CGGAGCAAAAAGTTCCAAACCCAACCTGCGAAAACACGAATTTTGCGTTCCCACATTGGCATTGCTAGGCCGTGATAGCCACGGTGCATGAACCAGGCCAGCAAACCCTTGACTGCGAGTTTTTTGTACTGGAAAACACCAACGCCGATGCCTAGCCCAGCGACCGCACCCATATTCTCGTGGTAGTAATCTTTGATGCCTTCGCCACGAAGTGCAGCAACTAGGTTTTTAGCCATTAGCTTGCCCTGCCGCACGGCGTGCTGAGCATTTGGAACACAGAAACCACCGACTCCGCCACCTGATAGATCAGGAACTGCAGAAACGTCCCCCGCAGTCCAGGCGCCTTCAACAATCTCTTCGCCGTTGATAACCCGCAGGCTCGGATGTGCCGTGATGCGGCCACGGTCATCTAGTGGCAGGTCGGTGTTGCGAACAAACGGATGGGCCATAACTCCCGCGGTCCAAACGATGACGTCTGACTCAAAGCTTTCACCGGTTGATAATTCAATCTTTCCGCCTAGAGCCGATTGAAGCTGGGTATTTAGGTGAACTTTGGCACCACGCTGGTCAAGATTTGCCAGCACCCACTCGCTGGTTTCGAGGCTAACCTCAGGCATGATTCGACCCATTGCCTCAATGAGGTGAAACTTGGTCTCCTCGAATGTGATGTTTGGGTAGTAGCGAAGCATGTAGCTGACCAACGAACGCATTTCTGCAAAGGTTTCAATTCCGGCAAAACCGCCACCTACTACAACAAAGGTAAGCAGTCTGGCACGTGCAGCACCAGCGGGTAGGTTCGCTGCCTTGTCGAGGTTGGTCAGAATTCTGTTGCGAATTTCAACAGCTTCCTCGATGGTCTTGAGGCCAATTGCCTCATCTGCAACTCCTGGAATTGGGAAGGTGCGCGAAACGGCGCCGGCGGTAACCACAATGTGGTCGTACTGCTGCTTGAACGGCTTGGCACCAGGAACCTCAATGGTTGCAGTCTTCTTCTT
The DNA here is from genome assembly GCA_041180285.1 of Actinomycetota bacterium. Classification (GTDB taxonomy): domain Bacteria; phylum Actinomycetota; class Actinomycetes; order Actinomycetales; family Microbacteriaceae; genus Rhodoluna. Next base: position 6,032 of record JBEGRV010000046.1, on the reverse strand, counting down.
GTGATCAACATTGGTGACCTTGCCGGTAATTACATTGGTTCGCTTCAGGTGACGACGGTGTGAGGTGACAACGTGGCGAGCTTCGATAGAACCAGCGACCACTTCAGGTAAAAATGGCTGGTAAGTAAGGTAAGGCAGTGGGTCGACCATGGTGACCTCTGCTTCGCCTTTTGCGAGAAGCTTCTCTAGCTTGAAAGCGGTGTAAAAACCGGCGTAACCGCCACCGACAATAAGAATCTTTGGCGCGCTAGCGCCCTTTGTGTTTGCAGGCATTGTTCTAATTTACTACCTTTACTTGATTGATAATTTGCGTTTAGCAGGCGCAAACTGAGGGGCTCCAACTGCAAGCCTCTAGAGCAAGGTCGCCGATTGGATTCACGCCGGGACCAGCAGCCAGTGAATGCCCGATAAGTGCGTGCAGACATTTCACTCGAGTGGGCATGCCTCCGGCTGAAACTCCGTTTATTTCTGGAACTTCAAGTTTTAAGGTTTTTGCGATGGCATCCCGATCTGCCATGTAGGCGGCATGGGCGGCCTGATAACTGACCTGAAGTTCAGGATCAGAATGGAGCCGATCTTGCAACTGAGCCATAAACCCAGAAGCCTCTAGCCCAGATATTGCCGCGGTAGCACCCTTATGGGTGAGGTAATAGGTGGTTGGAAATGGTGTGCCATCGGTTAGCCGCGGAGCTGTGTGAACTACCGTTGGCTTTCCGCAGACACAACGAGCGGCGATTGCAAAAATATCTCGTGCTGGCCTACCCAGCTGTCGAGAAACCTCAGCTAGATCAGCTTCGGTTACTTCGGTAAGCGGCATGTTTACTCCGTCGGTTGCTCTACACCGGCGCGTACTACGGTTTCGATGACCGCATCGACCCAGTTTGATTTGGTCTCTCGAATTGAGTCTGTAATTTCAGTGGTGTTCCGTTTTTCAGCAAGCATCGCCCCCACCGTGCCCGAGGTGTCAGAGACATCCACACTGTCAGCATCCATTACCAGAAATGAAACTTCGCCAGGCATTACATAGTAGAGCCGGTCACGAGCCTGTGACTTTATGTACGCGGGGTCTTCCCACCGCTTTCGCTCTACTTGCATTTCAGCCACTGCTTTTTTTGCCGCATCAAGTTGAGACTGGGCCTCGAGAATGGCCTGCCGCTGAACAAACCAGGTTTGAACTCTGGGCGCCAAGGTCATTACTCCGATAACGATCATGACTAGAACCGTCAAGGTGACCGCATTAAAGTTGAAGCCCCGCAGAGCAGCAGTTACCGAGGAGGCAGTTGCTTGCTTTGCGGGGCGATTCATTTTTAAAGACTAAGTCGCTGATGCGGTTTAGGCGTTGAAGCGAGGAAACGCGCTGCGACCTGCGTAAAACGCTGCATCGCTTAGCTCTTCTTCGATTCGAAGCAACTGGTTGTACTTTGCAACTCGCTCTGAACGCGCAGGGGCACCAGTCTTGATCTGGCCGGCGTTGGTTGCAACCGCAAGGTCTGCGATGAAGGTGTCTTCAGTTTCACCCGAACGGTGAGAAATGATTGCTTTCATGCCATGGCGCTGGGCTAGCGAAACTGCGTCTAGGGTCTCGGTCAGGGTACCGATTTGGTTTACCTTCACAAGAATTGCGTTTCCGGCCTTCAGGTCGATGCCCTTTTGCAAACGCTCTGGGTTGGTGACGTACAGATCGTCACCGACGAGCTGAACCTTGTCGCCTAGTTCTGTGGTGATTTGAGTCCATGCTGCCCAGTCATCTTCCGCCAGTGGGTCTTCGATAGATACAAGCGGGTACTTGGCAACTAGGTCTGCGTAGTAGGCGATCATTTCAGCACTGGTGCGCTCTTTACCTTCAAAGGTGTACTTACCGGTCTCTTCGCTGTAAAACTCGGTCGCAGCAACATCGAGGGCCAATGCAATGTCTTTGCCCAGGGTGTAGCCGGCCTTGGCGACAGCCTCAGCGATTAGATCAAGAGCTGCAGCGTTAGTTGGCAACTCAGGTGCAAAACCACCCTCGTCGCCGAGCCCGGTGGCTAGACCCTTGGATGCTAGAAGGCTCTTGAGAGCGTGATAAACCTCTACACCCCAACGGATAGCCTCGCTGAATGACTCTGCGCCAAGAGGCACGATCATGAATTCTTGGATGTCAACACCGGTGTCTGCGTGGGCTCCACCGTTGATGATGTTCATGAGCGGAACTGGCAAGGTGTAAGCGTTTGGGCCGCCGAGGTAACGGTATAGCGGCTGACCGGTTGATTCTGCAGCTGCTCGTGCGTTAGCCAGCGAAACACCGAGGATGGCATTCGCGCCCAACTTCGACTTGTTGCCGGTTCCATCGAGTGAAATTAGTGCTGCATCAATCAAACGCTGGTCTTGCGAATCAAAACCAACCAGTGCCTCGTCAATGTCTTCAACAACGGCCTTAACCGCGTTTTGAACGCCTTTTCCTAGGTAGCGAGACTTGTCGCCGTCGCGGCTCTCGTGTGCTTCGAATGCTCCAGTTGAAGCTCCAGATGGAACTGCGGCACGACCGAAACTGTCGTCTTCTAGGAGAACTTCAACCTCGACGGTTGGGTTTCCGCGTGAATCAAGAATTTCGCGAGCGCCTACGGCTTCGATAATGGACACAGTTCTCCTTAAGAAACGACATTGTGGGGATGACAATAGTTTAGTTTGTTTCGTGCTTAGTTAGCGATGCTGCGAAGCTCTAAGTCGGCAAAATTAATCGAATCTTCTCCAACTTGAGCGAAGGTGTTAAAGCCGTTTTCTAGCATTGAGTCGAGCAGCAAATTGATTTTCTTGGGGCGTTGCTCAATACGAACCCGATAACCTTCGGCAATTGCCTGCGCCTGCATCTCTAGGGCGTTGGCGATGGCCTTGGGCGATGCTGAATCAACGATTAGCACAACTGACCTGGCGAGTGATTCGTCTAGTTCAACTAATTCGACCGCCCGTTCAAAACCGATTGAGATTCCGACCGCAGGTGCATCAGTGCCCAGCCATCTACCGACCATTCCGTCGTAGCGACCTCCGCCGCCAATCGAGGAACCTGATTTTGGATGTTCAATTTCAAAAATCGGGCCGGTGTAGTAGCCCATCCCTCTTACCAACGTCGGGTCAAATCTGAGCTTTCCGGCTCCGTGACGATTCTCGATCGCCAAGAAAATGTTCGCCAGGCGATCTGGCGCCGACGGACTGGATCCCAAACTGGTCAGCCAAATTTGGGCCGCAGCGGCAACCTCTGAACCGAATTTGGCAGCAAGTTCGCTGACCACACCCTCGGCAAATATTTTGTCGAGTTTGTCGATGGTAATCATGGCTGAGCCGCGTTGATCGACCGGAACACCCAACGAATCAAGAAGTTCGATTAAGAGTTCACGGTGATTCACTCGAATGGTCGCGTCTGAAATTCCTATTTCGGCGAGTGCATCAAGGCTGGCGTTGAGCAACTCGATCTCTGCAAGTTCGCTAGAGTCGCCGATTATGTCAATATCGCACTGCACAAATTGGCGATAGCGGCCTTTTTGTGGTCGCTCGGCACGCCATACCGATCCTGTTTGAAGTGCTTTGAATACCCGCGGAAGCTTGGCGTGATTGGTTGCGTAGTATCGGGTCAGCGGAACCGTAAGGTCATAACGCAAACCTAGGTCGGCCAACCCATCGGTGTCAGAGACCTGAGCAGACAAAGCCGATTCAAGTTCTGCACCGCGCTTCATAACCCTGAAAGCGAGCTTCTCGTTGTCTCCACCCTGACCTGAAGTAAGTCGATCAATATCTTCGAGGGCCGGAGTTTCTATTTCTTGAAAACCATGAGAGCGATAAACCTGACGAATCTTATTCAGGACGTACTCACGGCGACCCTTCTCTTGCGGAAGAAAATCGCGCATGCCGCGAGGAGGGTGCACGTCTTTAGCCATTGGACAATATTGTCACAGTAGTGATGATCTAGAGTTTTTCGGCGCGGTAAACCGCAACAATCGCGTTTGCATGCCCGTGCCCCATGGCGAACTGCTCCTTTAGAAATGCGACCTGCTGCATATGGCTCTCTTGGGAAACCGAAGCTAGGGCATCCATCCAAAATGAAATTGGCTTGCCATACTTTTTCTCAATTGATGGGAAGTAGCTTTTGGGGCCGGTAATTTTCTCACTCAAAACGTTTCCTCTGCTGAAATTGCTACCACGCCTGCATCCTGAGCATCAGCCAGTTCTGCCTCGCGAATTTCAACCATCAACTCACGAACAGCGCCGCGAAGCGCCTGTTCTGGGTCAATGCCTGCAGAACGAGCAGAAGAGACAACTGCAAGCAGAATTGCGCCGACTTCATCTTGGTTGGTCACCGTGAACGGCCCCGGAGCGTCTGCATCGAGGAGATTTATCTTTTCTGCCTTACCGATTACTTTGTCAGCTAGGGCTAAAGCCGGAAGGTTAAGCGGCATGCCGTCAAGAATGCTTTCTCGCTCTGGCTTTTCTCGTTTTTTGTGAGCATCCCAGTTCTGCATTACCTCATCACCGGTGGTTGCAGCATATTTTTCAAGCTCTTCTGGTGTTCCGAAGACGTGAGGGTGGCGACCAATCATTTTTTTAGCAGAAACTTCAGCCACGGTCTCAAGGTCAAAAGGTGCACCCAGCGATCCTTGGGCCGCAAGGTCACTGTGAAAAATGACCTGATAGAGCACATCGCCAAGTTCTTCGATAACTTCTTCGCGCGAACCTGACTCAATAGCGTCGATTAGTTCGTAAGCCTCTTCAAGCAGATACTTCATTAGGGATTCATGAGTTTGCTCAGCATCCCAAGGGCAACCACCGGGCGCTCGCAGACGGTGGGCTACATCGATTAGCTCTTCGAGTTTGGTCATGCCACAAGTTTAGGCTGGTGGGCTAGGCGGGAAGACCCTGGCCAGAAAGGCCCAAGCCCAATCAATAACGGCACGATCGCGAATGGGCTCGAAATTTTCATCTCTGGGGGCAGGAACCATCAGAGTCTTTGCTGATTGGAGATATTTCAGGCCTGGGAACAGGTGAGAAAGCTGAACCTGCTGCTCTTCAGTAAGCTCAACCGGCTGCAACTTAGCCTGTAAGCCGAGCACGTTGAAGTCTTTCAAGCCAAGCCGATTTGCCTGCTGGCGCAACTCGGTGACGTCAATCAAGTTTTTAACCGAATCTGGAGCTGCACCGTAACGGTCTTCAAGTTCTGCCAAAATCGCATCGAGTTGCTTTCGCGTACCCTTTTCACCCGACGCCGCCGAGAGCTTGTGATAGGCCTCTAGTCTCAGCCTCTCACTGTCTACGTATGTGTTTGGTATGTGGGCGTCTATCGGCAACTCAAGCTTCAATTCGGCGGGCGAGTCTTGTTTTTCGCCTTTGAACTCAGATACCGCCTCGCCAATCATCCGAAGATACAAATCGAAACCGACCCCGGCGATGTGCCCCGACTGCTCCCCACCTAAAAGATTGCCTGCCCCTCGAATTTCGAGATCTTTCAGAGCGATCTGCATTCCCCCACCGAGCTCATTATTTTGAGCGATGGTGGCTAGACGATCGTGTGCGGTTTCACTGAGCGGTTTTGAGGGGTCGTAGAAAAAGTAGGCGTAGGCTCGCTCTCTGCTTCTACCTACTCGACCTCTAATTTGGTGCAACTGGCTAAGCCCAAAGTTCTCTGCCCGGTCAACTATCAAGGTATTGGCATTAGGGATGTCGATACCGGTCTCGATAATTGTGGTTGACACTAGGACGTCGAATTTCTTCTCCCAGAAATCGACAACCACCTGCTCGAGCGCTGCCTCACCCATCTGCCCATGAGCAACTGCAATTCGCGCCTCAGGGACCAGCTCAGCTAGGTCATTGGCCACTTTTTCAATGGTGCTCACCCGGTTGTGAACGAAGAACACCTGGCCTTCACGAATGAGTTCTCGGCGGATCGCAGCGGCCACCTGTTTCTCACTGTAACCACCGATATAGGTCAAAATTGGATGACGCTCTTCGGGCGGAGTTGCCAGGGTAGACATCTCACGAATTCCGGTGATTGCCATCTCTAGTGTTCT
>JBEGRV010000045.1:0-7156 GCA_041180285.1 Actinomycetota bacterium | reverse complement strand
GTGTAGACCCGAAATGGAGTGCCGTCACCCTTCAACACCGAACCTGGCCTTACCGAGTAGTAGCTGTCTGCCAACACCAGCTGAATTCCAGCATCTCTCAGTGCCAGACCTGCTGCATTCTGTTCGGCGATACCCTCGGTATCAAACGCCCTCGTAGCGTGCACAAATTTGGCTCCGGCTGCCTGAGCCACCTCGATTAGGCCAGCGGCGGCCGGTTGGTGACGAATGGTAAGTTTTCGCTCTAACTTGGCTCCAAGAGCGTCAAGACTCGCGTTAAGCGAATGTTTACGCAGCAGACTCATCCGATTGAATTCATCAAGGTCAAGCATGAAGGTTGCGGCGATTTGTGCATCACCATCTGCTTTGGCAGCCTGTATGGCTTCGTTTAGCGCCAGGTTGTCGCTAACTCTGCGATCCCGCCTAAACCAATAAACCCTGGCCAAAGCTAGCTTCTGCTTCTAATCGAGAGAACGTTGAAAGTCAGCAGTGAGGCAATCAGTGAGGCTCCGAGCATGTGTGCTCCAACCAGCAGCGGAGGAACACCAAGGCGGGCTTGAGTGACCCCGATAACTGCCTGGGCAACCGAAGCAGCCAGCAGACCAAGTGCAATTCGACCGGTATTGGTTGATAACTGTGAATTCTTGGCCAGGCCAATCAACTGGAGAACGATCAGAAGTAGCATCAGGTAGGCGGGGTATGAGTGGTAGTGCTGCCAAACCTCAAGGTCAAGCCCGTTGCGTGGGGTATCAGCATCTCCCGCGTGTGGGCCAGCTCCGGTAACCACGATTCCAAACAGGATGCTTACCCACCCAATCGCCAGAGTTGGCCAAGCAAGGTAGTAGACAAATGCGCTTACCGGCTGAGTCTTAGGTGCGTAAATGCGCCAGACCAAAATCGATGCGATCGCGATCAGTACACCGCTGACCACGAAGTGCGCTCCGACCACCCAGGGGTTAAGCCCGGTAAGTACGGTAATTCCACCGAGAACTGCCTGGGCAACGATGCCTAAACCAAGCGAAAAGCTTGGCCAGACCAAACCGGTTCGACTTGATTTACCCAATCGCATAACGGTGATGAACGTCAGCAGAGCAATGATCGCCAAGACAAAGGTGAGCAGACGGTTTCCAAACTCGATGACTCCGTGAATTCCCATTTCTGGGACGGTAATTAGCGAATCTTCGGTGCATTTTGGCCAGGTCGGGCAGCCTAGGCCAGATGCGGTCAGCCGCACCGCACCTCCGGTTACCACAATCAAAATCTGACTCGCCAGCGAGAGCCATCCGTAAAGCTTCAGACGTGAGGCGCGGAACATTTGAACCTTTCCAAGCTGAAAATCCAGCGGTAGACTTGGGGGAGTTTCGCAGGGGCAAAGCTGCCCGCTCGCGAGTTTCCAATTCCAGTTTCGCACACTAAATTCCTCGGAAATGACGGGAATTTACCTATGCTGCGCCCAGTTGGAATCTGATGACTTAGCCAAACCGAGATAACCACTCGGGTTTGAAACGAAGGTAACTAGGAGGCCGGCTTGTCCGACATCATCATTGAGCGCCCAGAACTCGATTCTCTCGGGGTTTACGAATACGGTTGGGCAGACTCTGACGACGCAGGGGAACGTGCGAAGCGCGGTATCAACGAAAACGTTGTCAAGAACATCTCTGAGCTGAAGAGCGAACCAGAATGGATGTTGGAGCGACGACTCAAAGGTTTCGATTACTTCTTGAAGAAGCCAATGCCAGCCTGGGGTTCTGACCTCAGCGGCATCGACTTCGACAACATCAAGTACTTTGTGCGCTCAACCGAGCGCCAGGCCACCAGCTGGGAAGAACTTCCTGAAGACATTCGCAACACCTATGAGCGCCTTGGTATTCCAGAGGCAGAGCGTTCTCGCCTAGTTGCCGGTGTTGCTGCTCAGTACGAGTCAGAGGTGGTTTATCACCAGATTCGTGAGGACCTTGAGGCACAGGGCGTAATCTTTCTCGACACCGACACCGCCTTGAAAGAGCATCCTGAAATTTTTCAGGAATACTTCGGCACGGTAATTCCAGCCGGTGACAACAAGTTCGCGGCGCTCAACACCGCAGTTTGGTCGGGCGGATCATTCGTTTACGTTCCGAAGGGTGTGCACGTGGAAATTCCGCTGCAGGCCTATTTCCGCATCAACACCGAGAACATGGGTCAGTTTGAGCGAACCCTGATCATCGCCGATGAGGGATCCTATGTGCACTACATCGAAGGATGCACCGCACCGATCTACAACAGTGATTCGCTGCACTCGGCGGTTGTGGAAATTATCGTCAAGAAAAACGCTCGAGTGCGCTACACCACCATCCAGAACTGGTCTAACAATGTTTACAACCTGGTTACCAAGCGCGCAATCGCTCACGAAGGTGCAACCATGGAATGGATCGACGGCAACATCGGCTCCAAGGTCACCATGAAGTACCCTGCGGTAATTTTGGCCGGTGAGCACGCTCGTGGCGAGACACTTTCGGTGGCGTTTGCCGGGGAAGGCCAGCACCAGGATGCCGGCGCAAAGATGGTTCACCTGGCACCAAACACCAGCTCATCGATCGTCTCTAAGTCAATCGCACGCGGTGGCGGTCGCACCTCTTACCGAGGTGAGATCAAAGTGATGCCGGGTGCTCACCACTCTGCCAACACCGTTCGCTGTGACGCTCTACTGGTAGACACAATTTCTCGATCTGACACCTATCCAGCGGTAGATGTTCGCGAAGATGACGTATCAATGGGCCATGAGGCCACAGTTTCGAGGGTTAGCGAAGAGCAGCTGTTTTATCTGCAGTCTCGCGGTCTACCAGAAGATGAGGCAATGGCAATGATTGTTCGCGGCTTCATCGAACCGATTGCTAAAGAACTCCCAATGGAGTACGCACTCGAGTTGAACAAACTTATTGAAATGCAAATGGAAGGTGCCGTCGGTTAATGAGCAGCACAACTGAGGCAGTCCAGCACGGGCTGTCAGAACACAGCCACGGCTACGGGGTTCCAATTCAGACTCGAAGTGAGCGCATTCGTTCGGCCAAACTGGCTGACTTCGCTGAAATTTCACCGAGAGAAGAGCACTGGCGCTACATTCGGGCCGATCAGCTCGACGGCCTTGACCAGGCTGGCATTGCAGAATTCATGGGAGACATCGAGGTAAAGGCGCCGGAAGGCGTTACCACCGAGTGGGTTGGCGCCGAGCATCCTGCATTTGGCGCGGCTGGCCTACCTGAAGATCGTTTGAGTGCAGCAGCATGGGAAGCAGCAGAGAAGGCTTATCTGGTAACCATTCCATCAGATGCCAAACCCGATTGTGAAGTACAAATCACACTTCGCGGCGATGAATCGCGCAGCGCTGCACACCTGATCATTGAGGCAAAGCCATTTGCCACCGGTGTAATCATCCTCGATCACAAAGGCAAAGCCAGCTTTGGTGAGAACGTTGAAATTCTGGTCGGTGATGAGGCAAACATCACGGTCATTTCAATTCAAGATTGGGATGACTCTGCGGTGCATGCCTCTGCCCAGATGGCAAAGCTTGGCCGCAACGCCAAACTCAAGCACCTGGTTGTCACCCTGGGTGGTAAAACGGTTCGCGTTACCAGCTCGGCAGAATTTGCCGAGCCGGGCGCCGAAGTAGAAATGCTCGGTCTTTACTTCGCCGATTCAGGCCAGTACTTCGAAAACCGGCTATTCGTCGACCACGCGGTACCAAACTGCAAATCTAGAGTGACCTATAAAGGAGCTCTTCAGGGCGAAAAAGCGCACACGGTTTGGGTTGGCGATGTTCTGATCAGAATGGCCGCTGAGGGCACCGACACCTACGAACTGAACCGAAACCTGCTGCTTACCGAAGGTGCGCGCGCAGATTCCGTGCCTAACCTAGAAATTGAAACTGGAAAGATTGCCGGAGCGGGTCACGCCAGCGCAAGTGGTCGTTTCGATGATGAGCAATTGTTCTATTTACAGGCACGCGGAATTCCAGAGTTAGAGGCTAGACGCCTAGTGGTTCGTGGCTTCCTAAATGAAATTATTCAGCAAATCGAAGTTGACGAGGTTCGTTCACGCCTCACCCACGCAATCGAGCAAGAGCTGGCAAGGAGTGGTTCGTAATGGCAATTCAGATTTGCCCGGTTGAAGACATCAAACCTGGAAAAGCAATTCGAGTAAAAGTTGGCGACCACGCTATTGCAATCGTGCGCACCAAGTCAGGCGAGGTAAAGGCCCTCGATGACAAATGCAGCCACGGAGAGATTTCACTCTCTGAGGGTTTTGTCGACAACGAGACCATTGAGTGCTGGGCCCACGGTGCCAAGTTCTCACTTGAGACCGGCCAGCCACTTAGCCTTCCCGCCTACGAACCCGTAGCGGTCTACGAAACCTTTATCGAAGATGGCGTCATCTTCCTCGAGTACGACGCGGAATAGAAAGAATTAAAAAAATGGCAACTCTAGAAATTAAGAACCTGCACGTAACCGTTGAAACTGAGCAGGGCACCAAAGAAATCCTCAAGGGTGTTGACCTAACCATTCGAAGCGGTGAGTCGCACGCGATTATGGGCCCAAATGGTTCAGGCAAGTCAACTCTGGCCTACACCATCGCCGGTCACCCAAAATACGAAGTAACCGAGGGCGAAATCCTGCTTGACGGTGAAAACGTGCTTGAAATGAGCGTTGACGAACGAGCTCGTGCCGGTCTCTTCCTGGCTATGCAGTACCCGGTCGAAATTCCAGGTGTATCGGTCTCTAACTTCCTTCGAACTGCAAAAACCGCTATCGATGGTGAGGCTCCTAGCCTGCGTAACTGGATCAAAGAGGTCAAGGGCGCGATGGAAGCGCTTCGAATGGACTCAACCTTCACCGAGCGCAATGTGAACGAAGGCTTCTCCGGTGGAGAGAAGAAGCGTCACGAAATTCTTCAGCTAGAACTACTGAAGCCAAAATTCGCCGTGCTTGACGAAACCGACTCTGGTCTAGACGTTGACGCTCTAAAGGTGGTTTCTGAAGGTGTAAACCGCGCCAAAGAGGCCAACGACTTTGGTCTACTGCTAATCACTCACTACACCAGAATTTTGAACTACATCAAGCCAGACTTTGTTCACGTGTTTGTTGCCGGTCGCGTTGCAGAGCAGGGTGGCCCAGAACTGGCTGAGCGCCTAGAGGCTGAAGGCTACGACCGTTACGTGAACGCCTAATGTCTGAATTAGAACCAAAGCTCTACGATGACGTGGTTGAAGCGCTAAAAGACGTGATTGACCCCGAAATCGGAGTGAACATATACGATCTCGGTCTGGTTTATGGTTTGTCTATGGCCGAAGATGAGTCACTCTTGATCAACATGACCCTGACCTCTGCAGGCTGCCCACTCACCGACGTAATTGAAGAGCAAACCGCCCAAGCTCTCGATGGGGTAGTCGATGCTTTTAGAATCAACTGGGTTTGGATGCCACCTTGGGGACCTGAAAAGATCACCGAAGACGGCAAAGAGCAGATGCGCGCAATCGGCTTTTCTATCTAGGCAAATAAAAATAGGCCCCCAAATTGGGAGCCTATTTTTATTTCGGTCTACTAACCCTTGAGTTTTGAAACGCCCTTCCAGGCGAGTGGCAGTAGAGCTGCAGCAAGAGCAATCTTGACAGCGTCACCAACGAGGAATGGCATCACGCCGGCTGCCAAAGTTGAGGCGAAGTCGTTTGGGGCACCGACAGTACCGAGGAAAACCGAAAGCCAGGCCGCTCCAAAGCTGTAGATGACAATATTTCCGGCCACAAAACTAGCGATGACCCCAAAGACATTGCGATCAAATTTACGTTGCGCCAAAAAGCCAACCAGGGCAGCAGCGGCTATGAAACCAACAAGGTAACCCATGGTCGCGCCGCCAAGAACCAGCGACTTAGCACCGGTGAACACAGGCAATCCTGCGGCGCCGAAAAGTACATAGAGCACCATCGAAAGCGAGCCGCGGCTCATTCCGAGGGCTGATGCCACTAGCAGCACCGCGAATGTCTGGCCGGTGATCGGCACTGGAGAGAATGGCAGTGGCACGGTGATCTGAGCTGCAATTGCAGTCAACACGGCACCGGCGAAGACCAGAGCAATGTCGGCTGCCATTGAGCGTGGTATAAATCGGTCTACCAGAGTTGGTCGGGTTGCCAAAGTCAAAGACATGTTCTCTCTCCAAAATGCTTGATGGTCTACTCGATTGTAGACTAGGTCTTTTGTGGCTGTCCTCATAAAAGTGACACTTTTTGCCACCAATTTTTGGAGATTTTCTTGCTACAGGTGCGCGACCTACAGATTCAGATCGGCGCCCGGACACTTATGTCTGGGGTGAATTTCCAGGTTGCTGCCGGCGACAAAGTTGGTCTGGTTGGTCGGAACGGCGCTGGCAAAACTACCCTGACAAAGATTTTGGCCGGCGACGGACAGCCGTCACAGGGATCAGTGGATCGTGGGGGAGAAATCGGATACCTTCCCCAAGACCCCAGAAGTGGCGACCCCGAAGAACTGGCGCGAACTCGAATTCTGAATGCCCGAGGCCTGGGCGATCTTTTAGCCGGGATGGCCAAGGCAAGCGAAGAAATGGGCAGTGTTGACGAGGCTATCTATGAGCGGGCAATGGCGAAATATGCATCGTTGGAACAACGTTTTCAGGCTGCCGGTGGCTATGCAGCCGAAGCCGAAGCAGCTGCTATCGCCGGCAATCTTGGCCTCAAAGAGCAAATTCTGAACCAACCCCTAAAAACGCTTTCCGGGGGTCAACGTCGGCGCATCGAACTAGCCCGCATCCTGTTTTCAAATGCACAAACCATGATTCTCGATGAACCAACCAACCACCTGGATGCCGATTCGGTGGTTTGGCTTCGCGACTTTCTAAAGGGGTATCAGGGTGGCCTAATCGTGATTAGCCACGATGTTGATTTGATTGGCGAAACGGTTAATCGAGTTTTTTACCTAGATGCCATCCGCTGCGTTATCGACATATACAACATGGGCTGGAAGCAGTACCTGAAGCAGCGCGAGGCCGATGAAGAGCGACGCAAACGCGAGCGGGCCAACGCAGAGAAGAAAGCTGCGACCCTGAGCCTGCAGGCTGCCAAGTTCGGAGCTAAAGCAACCAAGGCGGTGGCAGCCCAGCAGATGCTTCGCCGCGC
>JBEGRV010000044.1:0-7828 GCA_041180285.1 Actinomycetota bacterium | reverse complement strand
ACCGGGTCTCGTCGTTCAATCAGCGGTTCGCAGGTTGGCGGGCAAATTGAAGTTCAAGAGATGCTCGATTTTGCCGCCGAGAAAAATGTAGTGGCCGATATCGAACTGCTCGATGCAACTGACCCAGAGCTAATTAATAAAGCCTGGGATCGAGTGGTCGCGGCAGACGTGCGCTATCGATTTGTGATCGATACCAAAACCATCTAATGACCACAGCGATACTCGGTCTGCTGACCGCAATTTCTTATGGTGCCGCCGACTTTTTTGCGGCGATTGCCTCGCGCAAAATCAAGGTGGTCGTAGTCACTGCCGGCGCATCCCTCTCTGGGCTCGCGCTTTTATTGTTGCTGGCACCGCTGATGGGTGCTGACTTTAGCCAAGCGGCAGTATTTTGGGGTTTACTCGGAGGCGTTTGCTCAGTGGTTGCGCTGTTAGCGCTTTATGCTTCGTTGGCCATTGGCCCAATTTCAATTATTTCTCCGCTCGGAGCTCTGGTTTCTGCAATCGTTCCGGCACTTATTGGTGTCAGCGCACTCGGTGAGACTTTCAGTGCGCTGGGCTGGGTTGCGATTGCCTTTGCCCTCGTGGCCGTCGTGCTGGTTGGTTTTGTACCTGGTGAAAACGTCACCCTGCCTCAGACCCGAGCCATCATTTTGGCCATAATCGCGGGTGCCGGCATTGGATTTGCTGTCTCAACTCTGGCTCAATCTCCGGCTGATTCGGGTATCGCACCGGTTATCGTGATGCGCGCTACGGCTGCGCTTTTGCTGGCGATGGTGAGCTTGGTGGCCTGGATGCTAGCCAAGCGCAGCGGCGAAAGGCTGATTGCTGAAACCACTGGAAAAATTTGGCTCACGGTTGCGCTGGCCGGTTTTCTAGATGCCTCAGCAAACATCCTTTTTACACTCGCATCGCGCACAGGTTCACTAACCGTGGTTGGCGTTCTGACCGCGCTATACCCACTGGGCACCATTTTGTTGGCCCGCTTGGTTCTCAAAGAGCGAGTTGCGAAAATTCAGCAGCTGGGAATTGCACTGACGCTAATTGCCAGCACAATTTTGGCTTTGGCCTAGTGCCCTAAACGACTTAGGCCAGTGCTTCAATTAGTAGCCACACGGCGAGCGCCACAATCATGAAGCCACCGACTCGAACCACTAGGGCAATTCGCTCCGGTTTGTTCATTAGCCACTCGCGCACATAGGCCGCGGCAACCACATAGGTTGAATCGCCAATCACACCGAGCACCTCGAAGATGGCACCGAGCAGTAAAAACTGAATTATGAAGTCGCCCTCGGGATTAATAAATTGTGGCAGCACCGCTGTGAAAAATACCGCCACCTTGACGTTGCCCAGCCCGACCAAAAATCCTTCTTTGAAAAGAGTTTTCAGTGATTTGCCTTGATCGACACCCGATGATATCTGCGCGTGACGCTTGCTGCTTCCGCGAATGGTTTGCCAACCCAGATATGCCAGATAGGCGGCGCCGAGGATGCGAATAATGTCGATAAGTTCGGGAACCACCTGAAGCAACCCAGCCAGACCGAATGCTGCAAAAACTACCCAGAGGCTAGTACCCACAGCGTTGGCGATGACCGACACCAATCCGGCTGCCCTGCCCAACGACAGCGTGCGCCCGATCGCGAAAACCACACTTGGCCCGGGAATCACGATCAGCACAATTGAAGTGAGCAAGAAAGTGATCAGGGCAGGTAGCGTTGGCACCTCTCTATTCTGCTAGTTTTGCAAACGTGCCCTTGACCTTTGTTCAGCTAGCCCTGGTGTTTACCGGCGGCGCCTTGGGCAGCATGTTGCGATTTGCAGTGCCTTTTGATCAACTGGAAAGCCTTTGGCTAGTAAATATTGTGGGAACGATTTTTTTGGCCTGGGTGAATAGTTCTGCATGGTTTAGCTCTGCCAGCCGCAGGGCTTTTTGGGCAACCGGATTTGCCGGCGGCTTCACCACAATGAGCGGTATTGCCGTGTTTATCAGCACTGCACCCGAAAGCCCGGGGTTTGCCGCTATTCAAGCAGTGGCAATGTTCGCCGTCGGAATTGCGGTCTACCATTTAGCTGCTAAACGTTTTGGCAGCGTGACCAGATGAATTTGCAGTTGATGCTGCTGGTTGGGCTGGTTGGCGGCGGCGCATCCGTAATTCGGTTTTTGTTTAGCCTGATGCCCGGAAAATTTCCAGTGGGAATCTTGATTGCTAACACCCTGGCCAGTTTCATCGGAGGTATAGCCTCTAGCGGTTTAGCAATCGACCCGACCCTTGGTTTGATTCTGGTTTCAGGCCTCGCTGGCGGTTTATCTACGTTCTCAACCTTCGCAGCGCAAACCTCGACGCTTATCAGCCAAAAGCAACCCAAATTGGCTTGGCTCAATGTTGCTTTGAATTTTGGCACCACCATCACTGCCGCCACGCTAGGCACAAACTTGGGTCTAGCCCTGCTAAAATAGGCAGAGTTTTGGTTGCGAAAGCAACAATCCCGGTCTTTTCCCGCAGGTGAATGCGGCCGAACACGTTAGGGGGCTCGCCATGGGGCGTGGCCGTCAAAAAGCGAAGCACACCAAGGTAGCTCGCGAGCTGAAATACTTCAGCCCCGACACCGATCTAACCGCGCTCGAGCGCGAACTTGGCCATGTTGAGCCAGCTGAAAACGATGAAAACGAACTCGTCGACAAGTGGGCAGATTTGTATGCCGATGACGACGAGGAAGACGAAGAAGAATCGCCTAAATAGCAGTCATCGAAACTTGCTATTGCTTTTTTAGTTAGGTGACCCTAAGTTAATTAGCGAACTATAAAGTTCGCAATACAGACGACTGGAATAACCATCCAGTTCGAAACTGAAGGAAACCAAATTGAATAAATCACTCAGTCGCGCCCTCAAGCTTGGCGCGGCAGCAATTGCAACCGTCGTCGCCATTTCAGGCCTAACCGGATGCGCTAAAGAAACCACCCCTGCAACCGGAGAGCAAACCCTAACTATTTACTCGGGCCGCTCAGAAGAACTGGTAGCCCCA
Source organism: Actinomycetota bacterium (assembly GCA_041180285.1). GTDB lineage: Bacteria > Actinomycetota > Actinomycetes > Actinomycetales > Microbacteriaceae > Rhodoluna. The sequence goes on along the minus strand of JBEGRV010000044.1, from coordinate 4,804 downwards.
CTCTACGAGCAGTTCACCGAAGAAACCGGAATTGCGGTTGAGGTGCGTTACGCCGGATCCGCTGAACTCGCAGCACAGATTTTAGAAGAGGGCGACAATGTGCAAGCTGACGTCTTTTTCTCTCAGGATGCCGGCGCCCTTGGTGCGCTGACCGAAGCCGGAGCCTTCAAGACTCTAAATTCAGACATCACCGACCTGGTTGAGGCCAAGTACCGCGCTACCGATAACAGTTGGGTTGGCGTTTCTGGCCGTAGCCGAGTTATCGCCTATAACCCAGAACTGATTTCAGAAGATGAGCTGCCAGCTTCGGTGCTTGATCTCGCTAACCCAGAGTGGAAGGGCAAGGTTGGTATTGCACCAAGCAATGCTTCCTTCCAGTCATTTGTGACTGCACTTCGCGTACTGAAGGGTGAAAAAGTTGCAACCGAATGGCTAGCCGCTATGAAAGAAAATGCGGTTCTATATGAAAAGAACGACCAGATCATCGTTGCCATTAACGACGGCAAGTTAGCCACCGGCCTACTCAACCACTACTACCTATACGAATTAGAGACCGAACTTGGCGCCACAACTGTGGTTGCCAAACTGCACTGGTTTGAATCTGGCGACGTCGGAAACCTAATCAACGTAGCCGGTGTTGGTGTGTTGAGTGACAAGCCTGAGGCACAGACCTTTGCCAAGTGGTTGCTTGGCAAATCTGCCCAAAGCTATTTCGTTGACAAAACCTCTGAGTACTCACTTACCGGGCTCCCTGCTCGCGAGTGGTTGCCTTCACTTGAAGAAATCGGTTCACCAGAAATTGACCTTTCTGCACTGGCACCGCTTGCCGCAACCCTTGAGCTAATTCGTCAGGCTGGCCTCACCGACTAGTGAGGAACTAGGCTGAAAAACGTGCTTAAACGACGACCGCCGGTAATCCTTTGGATGCTGGCGGTCGTTGGCGTTTTCGCCGCAATTAGCCCGCTCGCCTACCTGATTATTCGATTGGGTGAATATGGGGCTGAAAAAGTTATCGGTCAGATTTTTCGAGTTCGCAGCTTTGAGCTACTGACCAACTCGCTAGTGCTAACCCTCATGGTAGGGGCGACAGCAATCATCCTGGGTAGTTTTCAGGCCTGGCTGGCGACTCGAACACGCATTCGTGGGCGCGCAGTTTATGCGCTGCTAGCGGCTCTGCCGCTGGCCATGCCGAGCTACATCACTGCCTATGCGTTCACAGCGCTACTGCCCGACTTCAAGGGTTTTTGGGCCGCCTGGATTGTGCTCAGCTTGGGCACCACACCCTACGTTTACCTCGCGGTTTCTGCCGCACTGGTTAGATCAGACTCTGCGACCGAAGATGTTGCCCGATCGCTAGGGCTGGGCAGGCTGCAGGTTTTCAAACGAGTGACCTGGCCATCAATTCGCCCCGCTGCAGTTGGCGGAATGATGCTTTCAGCGCTCTACACGTTGAGCGATTTTGGGGCCGTCTCGATTTTGGGCTTCGACACCTTTACCCGCGCAATCTACAACGCATATCGATCAAGTTTCGATCGTTCGGCGGCAGCCAGCCTCGCTCTGATTTTGGTTTTACTAACGCTTTTGCTACTGGTGATCGAGCCGATTCTGCGTGGCCCTTCGGTGCCAACCGATTCACGCAGTAAAAAGACCTCGCACGTCCAACTAGGCGGCTGGAGTTTCTTCGCACACGCCGCAGTTATCGGCTGGGCGACGTTGGGAATCTTGATTCCGGTGGTATCTCTCATCCGCTGGAATTTGGCTGGTTTATCGTCGGTGAACTTCGATGAGGTGCTGCGAGCGTTGGTCAACTCAATTGGATACGCGCTCGGTGGCGGAGCAATAACTGCAATTTTCGGGCTGGCAATTTCGGTGCTCGCCGTTCGTCACGCTTCGAAGCTCTCGGCTGTGGCCATCCGAATGATTTGGCTTACCCACGCCGTACCCGGAATCGTGGTTGCCCTATCGCTGGTCTTTCTCAGCAATCAGCTGTTGCCGTCGATTTACCAAACCTCGTTGCTGGTTTTGATCGCGTATCTGATTCTGTTTCTGCCTAATGCCGTGGTTACCATGCAGACCCCAATCGGTCAGGCACCGAAGGCGCTCGACGAGGTTGCAGCGAGCCTTGGCGCCACAAAAACTCAGATTCTTCGTCGAGTGGTACTGCCGATTGCCACCCCCGGAATTCTGGCCGGTGCAGCGCTGGTTGCACTTTCTGTGCTGAAAGAATTGCCGGCAACACTGCTGCTGCGCGAAACCGGAGTTGAGACCCTCGCCACCCGACTTTGGGGTCAGACTTCGGTAGCTGCCTTCGCCGGTGCAGCACCCTATGCATTACTTTTGGTAGTGGTGGCCGGCATTCCGGCCTGGTGGCTAAACCGACAGGTTCGAGCCAATATCAATCAGCAAATTAATTTGGATGAGCGAATGGAGCGCGAATGACCCAGCCCGCGCTTCGGCTTACCAATGTCGGTAAACGTTTTGCGAATACGCAGGTTTTGAGCAAAGTCAATCTTGAGGTTCACAATCATGAACTATTGGCAATTTTAGGTAGCTCAGGATCAGGTAAGACCACACTGCTGAGACTAATTTCGGGTTTTGAGAGCCCAGACGAAGGCCTAATCGAAATTGGTCAGAGAGTTGTCGCTGATGGCTCGGTTTTTGTGCCGGCTGAGGCCCGTCGGGTTGGCTTTGTGCCCCAAGATGCCGCCCTTTTTCCACACCTAAGCATCGCCGAAAATATCGATTTTGGCCTCAGTGGTAGCTCAAAATCAGAGCGAAAAGAGCGGGTCACCGAGCTGCTAAAGCTGGTTGATTTGGCCGGCTATGAAACACGCAAACCACATGAGCTCTCTGGTGGCCAGCGCCACCGAGTTGCCCTAGCCCGAGCATTAGCTCCGAAACCCGAACTGATTTTGCTTGACGAACCATTTTCGGCACTGGATGCCGAACTGCGCGCTCGGTTGCGCGACGATGTGCGTCAGGTGCTGAAGACCACCGGCACCACGGCAATTTTGGTCACCCATGACCAGGAAGAGGCTTTGTCGATTGCCGATCGCGTTGCTGTGCTGCGAGACGGTCAGTTTGCTCAGGTTGGCAGCCCGAAGTCGGTCTATGAAGCACCAGCCGACATTGAAATGGCGACCTTTTTAGGTGACTCGGTGATCATCGACGGCGTCGTTGAGAACGGCAAAATTGTGACCGCCGTTGGCTCGCTAACTCCGCTCAACTCGGTGAGCGATGGCGCCAGAGGTCGAGTGGCCATTCGCCCCGAAAATTTTTATCTACAGCCAAACCCGAACGGAACCGGCGAAGTGGTTGGTAGACAGTTCTTCGGCCACGACACCCTGATCGAAGTTCGCACCCCCGGGGCTGTCATTCAAGCACGAGCGAACGGTCCCTTTGCGCCAGAGGTTGGTATGAAGGTTTCAGTTTGGGTGCGCGGGTCAGTTAACTTCTACGCCAACTAGTCGCCGCCACTAAACCAGCAGCGACGCCTGTCGAGCTGCACCCAATGCCACATACTCGGCCGGAGCGGGAACCGTAACCAGCTCTCCGAACATGTCTTTGGCAACCGCACGTACGCCCGGGTTCGCCGCTGCACCACCAATTAGCTGAATACCCCTAATTTCGCTACCCGACTGCTCGATTAACTCGCGACCTACCGATAGCCCTCGAAGCATGCCTTCGATGCAGGCACGAGCAAAGTTTTCGCGAGTTCCGTTGGCCATGGTAAGGCCGGTGATGCTGGCGGTGGCGTCTGGCAAATTTGGGGTGCGCTCACCCTCGAAATATGGGATGAGGGTAACCCCTCCTGCACCAGGTTGAGCCTTCAATGCCAATTCGCCCAGTTCGTCAAGACCGACACCAAGCATCTTGGCGCCCCACTCTAAGACTCTGGCTGCGTTAAGGGTGCAGACCAGCGGCAGTTGTTTACCGTCGGCACTCGCGAAACCGGCGATTGCGCCGGTAGGGTCGCTAGACGACTGTTTGGTCACGCCGAAGATGGTTCCGCTGGTGCCGATAGAAATTGCAATCTCCCCCGAGGCCAATTGCAGCCCCATAGCTGCCCCAGCGTTGTCGCCCATTCCGGCACCGATTCTGCAACCGGCACCGGCTGCAGTCATCGGGTCTACTTCTCCGACCGACTCATTCCACTCGGCTACCCTCGGTAGTTGAATTTGTTTTCCTATGCAAAACTCGATGATTTCTCTGACGTATTCGTTTGCAACCGAATCGAAGTAACCGGTTCCTGAGGCGTCTGATCGGTCCGTTACCAACTTGGAAATATCAGGAGCGTTGCCTGCTAGTTTCCAGGTCAACCAATCGTGCGGCAGGGCAACCGCAGCAATGCGAGACGCGTTCTCTGGCTCATTTTCGCGAACCCAAAGCAACTTAGTGGCGGTAAATGATGCCACCGGGACCGAACCGGTTTTGGCTGCTAGCCAGTCGGCACCGAAGCGGTCAATAATTTTTTGAGCCTGCGGTGCGCTGCGCGTGTCATTCCAGAGCAGAGCGTCGCGCACTACTTCACCATTTGAATCGAGCGCAACCAGACCGTGTTGCTGCCCGGCAATCGAAATTGCCTTCACATCGGCTAAGCCGCCCGCCGCCTTGATTGCCTCGAGCAGTGCATCCCACCAGAAATTAGGATTTACCGAGGTTCCATCCGGATGTTTAGCGCGACCCTCGCGAACAATTTGGCCGGTGGCTGGATCGACAATTACCACCTTGCAGCTTTGAGTTGAAGAATCGACTCCGGCAACGAAATTTCTAGCGCTCAATTTTTCTGTCTTTCATCAGGAAA
>JBEGRV010000043.1:0-7840 GCA_041180285.1 Actinomycetota bacterium | reverse complement strand
TGGCGCTGCTGAATTACACGGCGCTGGTCTTCATGCGCTTCGCCCTAAAACGGTGGCCAAAGTGACCTATTTACTGCTAAATCTAATTTTCTTGCTGGCGTTGGCGGTGCTGGCGTTGGTCTTGCGCAAACGCCTGCCCTGGCGAGCTATTGGGGTAGCAACGGCGGCGCTGCTTGGGGCCACAGCAATTTTCGACAACCTAATAATTTGGGCCGACATTGTCGCCTACGACGAATCTCATATCAGCGGCATCAAGGTTGGTCTGGCCCCAATCGAAGATTTTGCCTATGCCATTGCAGCGCCGGTGCTACTCTCAATCGCAATCGAATTAACCAGGGGGCGACGTGGAGGTTATTAGACAGCTCTTTTGGTCTTCAAGACCGGTCTCTTGGATTAACACCGCGTATCCGTTCGCCGTGGCGTACTGGCTGGCAACTCGCCAGGTTGATTTGAACTTAATTTTGGGCACACTATTTTTCTTGATCCCGTACAACCTGCTTATGTATGGCGTAAACGATGTTTTTGATTACGAGAGTGATTTACGCAACCCCCGAAAGGGCGGTATCGAGGGTGCCCTGCTCGAACCAAAATGGCATCGGATCACCCTGTGGTCGGCGTTTATTAGCTGTGCACCATTTGTCATTTACCTCATTACTGTTGGGTCAATTGAAGCAAATCTATGGCTTGGGCTCTTTGTATTCACCGTCATCGCCTACAGCGCCAAGTACCTTCGCTTCAAAGAGCGTCCGTTTTTAGACTCGCTAACCTCGGCAAGCCACTTCGTTGGGCCGATGATTTATGGGTTGGCCTTGGCCGGGGTAAATCCATTAGGCGAACTGACCGGAAAGTTAGTAATCGCTTTTACCCTGTGGGGTGTTGCCTCGCATGCCTTCGGAGCAGTTCAAGACGTCAAAGCCGACCGAGAAGCAAACATTTCTTCGATAGCAACAGCTATTGGTGCGAGAGCAACGGTTTGGCTGGCTTTTTTCGCCTATCTACTTGCGGCAATTGTTTTGGTTAGCGTGGGCCCACTCGGATTGGTGGCATCGATTGCGTTTTGGCCATACCTGGCGGTGGTTGCCCCCTTCATGCGCATCACCGACGAGAGTTGTGAGTTGGCAAACCGAGGCTGGAAAAGGTTCATCTGGCTAAATTATTTCGCCGGAATGGTTGTCAGTTTCGTTCTGATCTGGTCGGTTTTATTCGGCTAACCGCGGTCGCGCCAACTGATTAGATAACGTGCGCTGAATGTTTTTGAGCAGATTGCACATGAGGTTGGCCTGGTTGGTCGACGGTAGCGATAGTGGGCGTGACCGCTCGGGCAGAGACCAACCCAACGAGCGGTTTCGGCGGCTATTTCTTTTCCGGTAAATTGTTCGGCGCGATAGCCAATTGACTTGGCTGTGCTGAGCCATTTTTTGGTGTGCCCAGCACGTTTACCACAGATGCCGTGGGCAATCTCGTGCAAAATTACCTGCTCGCACTCGTCGATTGAGTGAATTTCTGCGAAGTATTTTGAGAGGCTAATTTTGGAATTTGTGTAGTCACATAAACCTGCTCGACGTTTTGCAGAATCGAAGCTAAAACTCCAGATAGCCGGGTCTAGAAATTCGGAAATTTTGTTTTCGGCCAGGGCTCGAATGAAGTCGAGGCGAGATAGCCGAAGGCGCTGCATTCGAAGTTTCCCCTGGCTAAATTGGCGCCCCGTCTGAAAACCAACAACCTCAAGGCGAGCCAAAGTAGGTAGGTCGGCGACATTTATTGCCACATCGAACTGTTCGACATCGCGTTGATCAAAAATCTGGGTCAGGCGCTGGACAAACACCTCTGGCTGGTATGCCAGCTTGAGCAACTCATCCTGATTGATCGACATCGAGGCGAGTTTACTAATTGGCATTCGGTTTGACCTTATAGTCAGCATGACACTAAGATTCTAAAGAGTTAGTGTCATCATGACTATTAGTGGGATGAATTGAACAAAACCGAAGGCCAGGTAGATCTTGCCGTTTCGACGGTAATTTTTGCGCTGCGCCCTCAGGCGGGCGGTAGCCGACAGTTGGCGATTCCACTGGTTCGGCGAATTCGCGAACCATACCTCGATGCCTGGGCATTACCCGGCGGACCACTTGAACGAGACGAAGACCTCAGCGAGGCAGCGGCACGTAACCTGCAGAGCACCACAAACCTAGAACCCAGGTTTCTTGAACAGCTCTATGCCTTCGGCGACCCCGACCGTTCCGGCGGAGATTCCAGCGCAGCTCGAGTGGTGTCAATTGTCTACTGGGCGCTGGTTGGCAGCGAGGAAGCGGCAGCCGCAGTCGAGTCAGAGAATGTGCACTGGTTTTTCGTTGATGAAATTCCGCAGCTTGCCTTCGACCACAATTTGATTGTCGAATACGCACTCTGGAGATTACGCAACAAAGTCTCTTACAGCCGCGTTGCCCACGGCTTTCTCAACGAGGTTTTCACGCTGGCTGAATTGCGCTCGGTCTACGAAGTTATTCTCGGAAAAACTCTCGACCCGGGAAACTTTAGGCGTTCGGTAGAGGCCTCGGGCACCGTGGTTGCAACGGGCGAGCGCCTGTCAGGAACCAGCCATCGGCCCCCTCAGCTTTACCGCTACAACGATGCTTTTGAACTCAGTGAAAATGGGCCCCTAACCCGAGGAGAAAAGAAATGACCACCGCTTCGGTTAACGAACGCATTCAACTTATTGTGAAAGGCGGCTCGAACGAGAGCACCTGCAGCCCAAGCTTGGCGAAAGGTCCGTGGGAATTCGACAATGGGGTTGCTGCCTACGGGCCTGGGGCTTCCAGTGAAGACGTAATTCCGGCAGATTCACCAAAGCAAGGGGTATTGCCAGAGGAATATCGGGTTGCCAGCGATGAGGAATTACACGCCAGAATTGTGGCGGCCAAATCAACTTTGGGTGACCGAGCTGTCATTTTGGGTCACTTCTATCAGCGTGACGAAATCGTGCAGCACGCCGATTACCTGGGCGATTCATTCCAGTTGGCTAACGCCGCCAAAGCGCATCCCGAGGCTGAGGCGATTATTTTCTGCGGAGTTCACTTCATGGCAGAGACCGCCGACATACTCTCCGGAGAACAGCAGGCGGTAATTTTGCCCAACCTCGCAGCTGGTTGCTCGATGGCCGACATGGCCGACATCGATTCGGTGAATGAAGCCTGGGAACAACTCGAGGAGCTTTACGGATCTGAACCGGATGATCAGGGGCGCATGCCGATCATCCCGGTGACCTACATGAACTCTTCAGCGGCCCTCAAAGGTTTTTGCGGAGAGCACGGCGGCATCGTTTGTACGTCATCTAATGCCGAAGTGGTTTTGAAATGGGCTTTCGAACGAGGTCAGCGCGTACTTTTCTTCCCGGATCAGCATCTCGGTCGAAACACTGCCAAGGCCATGGGAATTAGCCCAGACGATATGCCGCTTTGGCATGCGCGTAAGCCGCTCGGTGGCAATTCAGCGGATGCACTGACTGACGCAAAAGTAGTACTTTGGAACGGCTTTTGCTCGGTACACAAACGCTTCAACGTTGGCCAAATCGAACAGGCTCGAGCAAATTTTCCGGATGTTCGCGTAATCGTTCACCCAGAGTGCCCGATGGCAGTGGTAGATGCGGCTGATGAATACGGGTCAACCGACTACATTCGCAAGGCGGTTGCAGCTGCAACCGAGCCAACCACCTTTGCTATTGGAACCGAAATCAACATGGTCCAGCGACTAGCTGCAGAGTACCCCCAGCACAATATTTTTTGCCTGGACCCGGTGGTTTGCCCATGCTCGACAATGTACCGAATTCACCCCGGCTATCTAGCCTGGGTACTCGAGCGGCTAGTGGCTGGCGAGGTGGTCAATCAGATTTCGGTTGACTCGCATGTTGCCGAAACCGCCAAAATTGCGCTCGAGAGGATGCTCGCGGCTAAACCGCTGTAACCGTATGTCGAGAGTAATTGTTGTTGGAAGTGGCATTGCCGGGTTAATTGCCGCCGTGAAGGCTGCTGCCGACCACGAGGTAATTTTGATCACCAAGGATGACCTTGGCGAAAGCAACACCCACTATGCCCAGGGTGGAATTGCAGCCGTCATGTCTCAGCATGATTCAGTTGCCGAACATGTTGCTGACACACTCGCCGCGGGAGCCGATTTTTGCTTTCGACCGGCAGTCGAGGTACTTTGCAGCGAAGGCCCAGAACGCATCAGTGATCTGGTTCGCTTCGGGGTCGATTTCGACCGTTCGGGCACCGATTTTGCTCTCGGCCTTGAGGCGGCGCACTCCCATCCTCGAATTTTGCACGCCGGCGGCGATGCCACCGGAGCCGACATTTCAAACGCCTTAGTGACGGCTACTAAAAAATCCGTAAAGCAGATTTTTGAACACACCTTTTTACTCGAAATAAAAGTTGAATCCACCGCCAATGGTGTCAAGCGACTGGCTGGAATTGAAATTTTGAACTCGTCGGGGCGCGAATTCATAGCTGCAGACTTTGTAATTTTGGCTTCGGGCGGAGCCGGTCAGCTCTATCGGCACACCACTAATCCCACTGTTACCACTGGTGACGGGGTAGCCGCAGCTCTAAGGGCCGGTGCTGAGCTGGTTGATGTTGAGTTTTACCAATTTCACCCAACCGCGCTAGCTGTTCCCGGCAGTTTCTTGATTTCGGAGGCGGTGCGCGGTGAGGGCGCGGTATTGATCAACCAGGCTGGTGAACGATTCATGCAGAAAATTCACCCGGCCGCTGAACTTGCGCCTCGAGATGTAGTTGCCCGCGGCATCCAGTCTGAAATGCTCTCGCAGGGCGGCCAACCCGTAATGTTAGACGCCACTTCACTCGGCACTGAATTTTTGAACACCCGTTTCCCCAGCATTTCGGCAACCACCAAACGCTACGGATTGAACTGGGGCAAGCAGCCAATTCCGGTAACCCCGGCAGCACACTACTGGATGGGCGGCGTAGCCACTGACGTCTGGGGCAGAACATCTATCGAAGGCTTGTTTGCTGTGGGTGAGGTTGCCTGCACCGGAGTGCACGGAGCGAATCGCCTAGCCTCTAATTCGCTGCTCGAATCGATTGTCTTTGCCGATCGTGCGGTTAGAGCCATCGGCCAAGCGTGGCCCAAAGAAGCGGGCCTGGCTCGCGTTCGAGAAACAGGCTCACTTCGAGAAATCGAAGTTGAGGTCAACGATGGTCGAACTGCAGAAAATCTTCAGGTAGTTGATCGAGTAGAACTTCAAACTTTGATGTGGGATAACGTCGGCCTGGCTCGAACCAGGCAGGGACTCAACCAAACCACCACCGCACTAAATTCTTGGCGCGGAGCAAACGAAGAAAACCGGTTGTTCACCGACTGGGAAGATACCAACCTGCTGCATCTGGCGCGAGCAATTACCTCTGCGGCTACTCTTCGAGAAGAATCTCGAGGCGGCCACTACCGTCTTGACTACCCAACCCCGAGAGCAGAATTTGCTCGTCCAATCACGATCATTAGGAAAGCATGAGCATCGACCTATCGAAAAGTGAACTAACCATCGATCGAATTATCGAGGTGGTTTCGGCAGCTCTCGAAGAAGATGCACCTCGCGGTGACGTGACCAGCGAATACCTGATTCCGGAGAGCGCAACGGCAACGGCTGAGCTAAACGCCAGAGAACCCGGAGTATTTGCCGGCGGACCGGTATTCGTAGCGGCTTTCAAACTTTTGGATGAGAGCCTGGACGTAGAGCTGAAGGTCGATGAGGGCCAAGTATTTGAAGCTGGCCAACTACTGGCTACTGTCAGTGGAAAGGCTCGTTCAATTCTTCAGGCCGAGCGAATTGGGCTCAATTTCGTTCAGCGCATGAGCGGAATTGCCACCCTAACCAACTCATATGTTCGGGCGGTTGCTGGCACCAAAGCAAAAATTCTCGACACCAGAAAGACCACTCCCCTGTTGCGCGCCTTTGAACGCCACTCCGTGTTGTGCGGGGGTGGTCAAAATCACCGCTTTTCGCTGAGCCACATGGTGATGGCTAAAGACAACCACCTTGCAGTACTCACCGCGGGTGGCAAAAACCTAGGCGAAGAATTGCTCAGAGTTAGGAAAGCGCTGCCTGTTGGAATCAAAGTTGAGGTTGAGGTGGATCGACTAGACCAAATTGGCGATGTCATTGCTGGGCAGCCTGAGGTCATTATGCTCGACAACTTTGAGCTCGAAGACCTAAGAACAGCGGTCGAATTGATTGCCGGACGAGCTCTCACAGAAGCCTCGGGCGGCGTAAATTTGGCAACCGTGACTGCAATTGCACAAACCGGAGTTGATTACATTTCTGTCGGTGCCCTGACCCACAGCGCGAGGGCACTTGACCTCGGACTAGACATCGAAATCAACCGATGATCTACCTCGATCACGCTGCCACTACACCGGTATCGCGGGCAGCTCTTGAAGCTGCATGGCCTTTTCTAACCGCTGAATTTGGTAACCCGTCGAGCAGTCATGAACTTGGAAATCGTGCCGAACTTGCACTCAGTGATGCTCGTTCAAAGTTGGCCACATTTTTCAATTGCCGGTCGAGTGAGGTTACGTTTACCTCTGGTGGAACCGAGGGCGACAACCTGGCAATTATTGGCCTAGCTCTGGCGAACCCTCGAGGAAAGCATCTGGTATCGGCAAAAACTGAGCATCAGGCCGTAATTGCCAGCCTCGAATATCTTGAGCGGATCCACGGATTTGAAATCAGCTGGCTGGAGGTGGATGGTTCCGGCCAAATTTCGCCAGCCACACTTCGAAGCGCGATGCGCAACGACACCGCCTTGGTCAGTTTGATGCTGGTGAACAACGAAACCGGAGTCATCCATCCGATTGCAGATTTTGCAGCTGTTGCTAAAGAATTCGGGGCCTTATTTCACACGGATGCGGTTCAGGCTGCCGGATGGCTTGACCTCGACGTAAAAGCACTGGGGGTAGACGCACTGAGCATTTCGGGGCACAAAATCGGCGCCCCCAAGGGAAGCGGTGCAGTATTCATTCGCGGAAGATTCGCGGTTGAACCGATTTTGCATGGCGGTGGCCAAGAGGCAGAGAAAAGATCGGGCACCGAAAACGTTGCTTGGGCAGTTGCCCTCGGAAGAGCAATTGCCGACTTAGTTGACCCAGCTGGCGAAAGCCAACGAGTGGCTGCCCTGGCAAAAGATTTCATTGACCAGGTGCTCAACAAAGTCCCGGATGCGAAGTTGACTGCAGCAGAAGCCCGGCGCAGTGCAAACATTATCGGCTTCACTTTTGCCGGTAAGAACGGTGAAACCATCCTGCTTGATTTGGAGCGCCAAGGAGTAATTTGCTCAAGTGGTTCAGCATGTGCGGCGGGGCGAAATGATCCTTCACACGTGTTGTTGGCTATGGGTTTCAGCGAAGATCTTGCGCAAACATCAGTGCGTTTCAGCCTCGGGCATCAAACCACCCAGGCCGAACTTGATCACGCCGTCACAGCACTTGTTGATAGCGTCACCTGATTGCCCCACGGGTCATCAAGCTTGATGACAGATCCGTCATCGATCAACTGAAGGCCTTGTTGCTTGAGCCGATGTGAAACCTCGGCCAAATCATCGCTAGTCGGCAGCTCAATTGAAACGTTGCCGAGGCCCAAAGTTTGCTGCCTCTGGGTGGCACCACGAGATTTCCAGATGTTCATTGCCATGTGATGGTGGTAGCCGCCGGCTGATACGAACAGTGCGGTACCGCCCCAGTTGAGGGTGGTTTCAAAACCGAGCTGGTCAACATAAAAATTTTTAGCCTGGGCGATGTTGCCCACGCTCAGGTGCACATGCCCCACCCGAGTTGG
>JBEGRV010000042.1:0-8406 GCA_041180285.1 Actinomycetota bacterium | reverse complement strand
GGGCCCAATGTTGAGGTCACATCAGCCGGAAGCTTTGCAACAGCTCCGGCATCAGTAACGTCTAACTTAAAGGCCTCAATAGTGCCGCCTGCATTTCTACACAGATTCACAGTCTCGTTAAGAGTGTCTTCCCGAAAATCAATGGCAGCAACCTTGCTTCCCAGCTTTGCCGCCTGTAAGGCAAGCTCGCGCCCCATTCCGCTTCCGGCGCCGGTGATTACGACCACTTTGTTTGATAGTTCCATGACTCTCCTTGATGGTAAAAAAATGCCCGACCTGTGGCCGGGCATTTGATTAGGTCAGTTCAAACTGAGGTCCGTCAATTTGTCCTTGATTTCTGTATAGATCAAGCTTTTCGCGGGTGTCTTGAATGTCGAGGTTTCTCATGGTTAGTTGACCAATTCGGTCACCTGGGCCAAAGGCTGCGTCTTCAGTTCGTTCCATCGACAGTTTCTCGGGGTGGTAGCTAAATCCTTCACCGCGAGTATCAATAATGGTGTAGTCATCGCCTCGGCGCAGCCTAAGAGTGACCGAACCGGTTACTGCTGAAGCAACCCAATTCATTAGGGCTTCGCGCTGCATCAAAGTTTGAGGATCAAGCCAGCGACCTTCGTAAAGTAGACGCCCCATGGCCCGACCTTGATTGTGGTAGTTAGCGATCGTGCCTTCATTATGGATAGCGGTTAGCAGACGCTCGTATGCGATAAACAGCAGTGCCATGCCAGGAGCCTCATATATTCCGCGGCTCTTGGCTTCGATGATGCGATTCTCGATCTGGTCTGACATACCCAAACCATGGCGCCCACCGATTTCGTTTGCTTTGAAAAACAGGTCAACCGGTTTGCTTGAGTAGTCGACTGAGTTGATAGCCACTGGGCGGCCCTGCTTGAAAGTTACGGTCACATCTTCGGTTTCGATCGTGACCGAAGGATCCCAGAACTTGACGCCCATGATCGGTTCAACGATTTCCATTGGGGTGTCTAGGAACTCTAGACTTTTGGCCTCGTGGGTAGCGCCCAACATGTTTGCATCTGTTGAATACGCCTTTTCTACCGATGAGCGGTAAGGAAGATCGCGTTCGAGAAGCCACTCAGACATTTCTTGGCGTCCGCCAAGTTCAGAGACGAAATCGGCATCTAGCCATGGCTTGTAAACACGTAGGTTAGGGTTAGCAAGGAGCCCGTAGCGGTAAAAACGCTCAATGTCGTTCCCCTTATAGGTAGAGCCGTCGCCCCAAATTTCTACGCCATCATCTTTCATGGCTCGCACCAAGAGGGTACCGGTGACCACTCGGCCAAGTGGCGTGGTGTTGAAGTAGGTTTTGCCACCAGTTCTTAGGTGAAACGCCCCGCACGCGATGGCAGCAAATGCCTCTTCAACCAGCGACGCTCGGCAGTCAACTAGGCGACCTGCCTCAGCGCCGTAAAGCTTCGCCCGATCTGGAATCGAGTCAATGTCATCCTCATCGTATTGGCCAAGGTCGGCAGTGTACGCGAAGGGGATTGCACCCTTTTCACGCATCCATGCGACTGCTACAGAGGTGTCGAGACCACCCGAGAAGGCAATTCCGACTTTTTCACCGATTGGAAGAGATGCAAGTACTTTAGACACGCCCTCTAGCCTACCCCGTCTGCTATTTACTGCTTTCCTTTTTACGGGCCTTGAGCACGCTGGCAACCGCCGCAACAGTGATTGAGAGCACAATAACTACCAGCGAGGTGTTGGTGTCAATCTCTGGTGCCCATTCAATGTGCTGGCCGTTGTTGATAAAAGGAAGTTCATTTTCGTGCATGGCATGGGCAGTCAGTTTGAAACCGATGAAAGCCAGGATGAAGGCGATGCCGTACTTCAGATACTCGAGTTTCTCAATCAAGCTACCCAGCAAGAAGTAGAGCTGTCGAAGCCCCATCAGAGCAAATACGTTTGCGGTGAACACGATGAAGGGGTTAGTCGTGATTCCGAAAATAGCCGGAATCGAATCAAAAGCGAAAAGCACGTCGGTTGCCGCGATAGCAATAAAGACCACAAGCATCGGCGTAAACATTTTCTTACCGTCGACTTTGGTTCGAATTTTGGCACCGTCAAAATCCCGAGAGAATTCGATGTGGCGACGAAGCCAGGAAATGAGTTTGCTTTCTTTCTCTTCGTCATCCTCATGGTTGCTGAAGGCTTGCCCCCACGCAGTGTAGATAAGGAAAGCGCCGAAAATGTAGAAAATCCAGCTGAAGTTTTCGATGAGCGCGGCGCCAATCAAGATAAAGATTCCCCGCAGGACCAGCGCTAGGACGATTCCCACCATGAGCACTTCCTGCTGGTATTTTTTCGGCACACTAAAACGATTCATGATGATCACGAATACGAAAAGATTGTCGAGGCTCAAACTGTATTCAGTTAGCCACCCAGCATAGAACTGGCCTGCAGATTCAGCGTCACCGAGGGTCCAGAGCATTACCCCGAACAGAACCGCTAGAAGGGCGTAAAAACCAATCCATAGTGCAGATTCTCGGTTGGTTGGAATATGTGGTCTGCGTGAAATGACCAGCACGTCAAAAATCAGGATGGCAGTCAGGACGACGAGTGAAGTTATCTCGAGCCAAGCAGGCAGAAGTGAGGGCATAACCCCTAAGTTTAGAGGGTGGGCGCTTTCGAGAAATGCTCAAAAACCATGTTCGTTCGTGTCGAAGCCACAGTCGGATTATTGGACAAATTCTCTAGGACGAAGTCTCGAACCTGATCGCTTGATTTTGCTCCGAGGTGTACTAAGAAATCTTCTTGACCTCCGAGAAAAAAAACTTGAATTACATCTGGATGCTTGGACATTGATTCCATAAATTCAGCCAGATGTGAGCGTGCTCCGGCTCTAAGGGTTACCGAGATTAGGACCTGGTTTTCTAGTCCGATTAATTTTCGATTCAGTTTTGCCGTAAAGCCAGTTATTACCCCGGCCTGAACTAGATTTTTCACTCGAGTTAGGCAGGTCGATGCCGCGATGTTGCAGGCAGCAGCCAGCTCAGAGTTGGTCATTCGGGCGTTTTCACCAAGCAGATTCAAAATCTTGCGGTCGATTAGATCGAACTCCATCAGAATTTCCTTCGTTTTTGGACGGGCGACGCGGATGATTGTAGGCATTTGTTTCAAAGAAGCATCAGTTATTGAATTTTATTCGGTTACAAAGAAAAAAAATTGAAAATAATCCAGAATTTTCAAGCACAACGAAACCAAGGAGAAATGATGCGCGTCGGTATCCCTGCTGAAATCAAGAACAATGAAAACCGTGTGGCAATCACTCCGGCCGGTGTTCACGAATTGGTGCGCCATGGCCACGAGGTTTTCATCCAGAAGGGTGCGGGTCTGGGCTCGGGTTTCAACGATGAAGAATTTGCCGCTGAGGGGGCGCAAATTTTAGAGAGTGCAGCCGAGGTTTGGGCTCACGGCGATTTGCTCCTCAAGGTTAAAGAGCCGATTGCAGCCGAGTACTCGCTCATGCGCAAAAACCAGGTTATTTTCACCTATCTACACTTGGCAGCTTCTGCACCATGTACCGAGGCTCTGTTAACCTCAGGTGCCACCTCGATAGCCTATGAAACAGTGCAGCTTGAAAATAGATCTTTACCGCTGCTGCAGCCAATGTCTGAGGTAGCTGGCCGACTATCAGCTCAAATTGGTGCCTACCAGCTGATGAAGAATGAGGGTGGTTCAGGGGTGCTAATGGGTGGAGTTCCTGGTGCACCAAAGGCCAAAGTCGTTGTAATCGGCGGGGGAGTTGCTGGTGAACACGCCGCGACTGTAGCCCTAGGAATGCAGGCAGACGTCACCATCATCGACATATCTCTACCAAAACTGCGAGAACTAGATGCGCGATTTGGAGGTGCCGTCAAGACGCGCGTGTCGACGGCTTACGAAATTGCCAACGAGCTAAAGACTGCAGATCTAGTGATTGGGTCAGTATTGATTCCTGGTGCCAAGGCACCGAAACTGGTTACTGACGCCATGGTGAAAACTATGAAGCCTGGATCAGTTCTTGTTGATATTGCGATCGACCAAGGTGGTTGCTTTGAAAATTCGAGGCCAACTACTCACGACCAACCAACTTTTAGGGTGCACAACAGCATCTACTACTGTGTTGCAAACATGCCTGGGGCAGTTCCTGCAACTTCAACTAGAGCACTCACCAACGCGACCCTGCCATACGCAATTGCGCTTGCAAATAAAGGATGGAAACAGGCTGTCAGAGATGATGCTGCGCTAGCTAAGGGCCTAAGTACACATGCCGGCAATCTGACCAATAGTTTGGTCGCTGACGCGTTAGGCTTGCCCTCAATAAGTATTGAAGCTGCTTTAGCTGTGTAGAGCCAGCAATTGCCGGAGGGGAGGCAAGCTGAATGCGTTTCGCTTACTCCTCTAAATTGCTTCTTGCCACCACGGCGGTAACCTCTGTTTCGCTGGTTGCGATTGGTCTCAGTTCGGCCGCAGGTGTTTTTAGTGTCCCGTATCTTGGCTCAAATCTAACGTTCCTCATGCCAGGTCCGGTGGGGGAAACGGGCCCTGTAGGTCCCGCTGGTCCTCAAGGTGAGCCGGGGCCGATGGGTCCGCAGGGCCCGGTTGGTAAGCCTGGTTCGGTAGGGCCTCAGGGGCCGGCCGGAAAGCCTGGCGCGCCTGGAGCGGCCGGCCAAGATGGTGCTCCCGGCGAAGCGGGTGCAACTGGAGCCACAGGAGCTACCGGCGCGACCGGACCTCAAGGTCCTGCTGGCGAGACCGGCCCGATGGGCCCAACCGGCCCTCAGGGTGAAACCGGCCCGCAAGGGTTGCAGGGCCCCCAGGGCATCCAAGGAATCCAGGGTGCTCAGGGTGAAACTGGCCCAATGGGGCCAACAGGTATAGTTACTGCAAATTCACCCTTGGTTTACAACGCAGACAGCAGAACAGTGTCGTTAGACCTTGACGCCTTTGAGCGATTAGGAAGCCTCAACTATCTGCAGTTTAACACCGCCAACACCGCTGAATTGCAACCCGGCAGGGTTGCATGGAACGATGCCGATGGCACTCTGAACATTCGCCTTAAAGGCAACGAAGTGACTTTGCAGGTGGGTCAAGAATCGGTTCAGCTGGTACTAAACAACACGGGTGCAACACTGATTAATGGGCGAGCGGTCAGGGTTACCGGATCGGACAGCGGACGGATGACCGTATCACATGCTGATAATGGAACTGTGATCGGTTCAACCGGAGTAATCGGCGTACTTACTCAAGACATTGCTCCTGGCCAAACTGGATATGTCACAACATACGGGTTGGTGCGTGAAGTAAATACTTCTGGCCTGGCTGCGGGTTCGCCGCTTTACGTTGACGGCGATGGAATCCTCACACAGACGAGGCCGGTAAATGGCCGAGTGGTGCAAATTGGCTACGTGGCAAATGCCGATGCAGCTACGGGAGTTATCTACGTGAACCCGATGCAAAACTTTGAACCTCCGATTGGCGGGGCGTGTCAGGTTCCTGGGCAAACAGGATTGGGCGTTTATGCTTGGCACAACCTAACCGGACAGCGATGGATCGTAGTCTGCGATTACTGAAAAGGGAAAAATGACTAGCAACGAGAGTGCATTCAGGTTTACTTCAACCACGACCAGAATTGTGATGGTCACCTTTGGTGTGTTCACTTCTGCTCTGTTTTGGTTAGTCGTCGCAACCTATCCGAGTTTCTTTTTGTTTAACCCGTTTGTTGCTGAGAACCCATTGCGAGCTGTAATTCTGACCATCACAACCTTGGGCTGGCTCATGCTGGCGATTGGCCCAGGGCTGCTGTTTTTTCTCTACGGGGCTGGAGTTTGGAAAGCCCTGCGATTTTTGCCAGTGATTGCCCTAGTGTGGCCAGTATCACTCGTCATCAATCACCTGAGCCTGTTGATTCAGGATGGAAAGCTCTACACCGGTTATCTGCTCGACTATCCGATTTTTATTGCCACCGACATCTTGCTGCCGATTCTTCTAATTGCTGTTTGGTTCGAGCTGAGACACCCAAAGCACCCACTGCACAAGCACATCGCGAGCTAATTGTCTTAGGCCGGTTGCTGCTGAGTGATGCAGTGAATTCCGCCTCCGCGGGCAAATAGTTCTATTGCTTCAATTAGTACAATCTCGCGACCTGGATATGCTTCCTGCATTATTTCTTTGGCACGGGCATCATTTCGATCGTTGAAGCTGCAGAGAAGCACAGCATTATTCAAAATGTAGTGATTGATGTAGCTGTAATCGACCCAACCCTCTTGGTCCCTAAGTTCTTCTGGTGCCGGTACCGGGATCAAATTGAAATTAGTTTCTTGGCGGAGTGTCTGTTCGACCTCTAAGGAAATTTCAAAATCGGGATGCTCTCTGTTCTCTTGCTTGTGGAAAAGAACTGTGTTCGAGTTGGCGAAGCAGGCAACTATATCTATGTGCCCTCTGGTGCCGAATTCGTCGTAGTCACGAGTCAGGCCGCGTTTGAGCCAAACCGCTTCAGAGGTGCCCAGCCTGGCATGAATTTCCTGTTCTACCTCAGATCTAGAAAGCTGTGAGTTTCTTCCTTCGCCTAGTTGCACAGTTTGGGTGAGCAAGACCGTGTCAATTCCGTTGACGTGAATTCCACCGCCTTCGTTTATGAGGCTACTGTTGATGACCTGCTTATGCTCCTGCTGGGCAACAAATGAGGCGATTTTTGAGTCATAATTCCAGCTCGCCCAATCCTGTGCACCCCATCCGTTGAATACCCAATCAACTGCTGCGATTTCATCTGAATCAGAATCTCGCACAAATGTTGGTCCAATGTCGCGCATCCAGGCGTCGTTGAGGGGTGCAATGTGTAACTCGATCGAAGAACTCAGGTGTTTTCTCGCAATCGCCTCATCTCCCGGATTGCAAACCATCGCGACTGGTTCGAATTCTGAAGCGCTGTTTGCTACCTTTGCCCAGGTTTGCCGTGCGGCCTGATGTTCAGTCTCGTAGTTTCCGAGAGTGTAGCCACTGGTCGGCCAAGCCAACCAAGTTTTGGCATGTGGCTCCCACTCTGCCGGCATTTTCCAACCCACTAAGACCACTCTCCGGCGATGCCGCCGCTGCTAGCTGAACCGTTTGCCGTTCTGGGATTGGTGACTGGCAAAACTAGCGCATCGTAGGTATCTGGTCTTCGGGTTGCTAAAAATGGGAAGAGGTCAAGCCAGTCTTTTCTCTGGGCAAGATCAAGATCGACCACCAAGACTTCGTCGCCTGAGCGCTCAGCTCTTGCCAAAATTCGGCCGTATGGATCACTCACGAAACTTGAGCCGTAGAAATCAATTTTCCCTTCGTTGCCCCAACGGTTTGGCACCACCATAAAGGTTCCATTTGCTATACCGTTGCCGATAATCACCTGTCTCCAAAGGGGTTCTGTGTCGAAGTCTGGATGATCTGGTTCTGAACCGATCGCTGTTGGATAGGCCAAAATTTCGGCTCCGCGCAGGCTGTAATTTCGAGCAACTTCAGGGAACCACTCATCCCAGCAGGTGGGCAGACCAATTTTGGCACTGGTGTCAGAAAATTCGACTTGATAAACCGGGTACGGGTCTGGCTGGTTCGGCCCGGGAGCAAAATATTGGTCTTCGTAGTAGCCAGCGGTAACCGGGATGTGGAGCTTAGGTGTTCGCGCAACTATTTCGCCGGTTGCATCAACCAGGATCGCAACATTAAGCCCACGCTCACCAGGTTGCGGTGTTCTCTCGAAGAGTGATGCGTGGACCAGGATGTTGTGTTTTTTAGCATGGGCAGCAGCAAAAAGATGCGTAGGTCCACCATGCAGCGGTTCGGCCAGCGGAAGCACCTCACTCTCAGGCTCGACGTCTGCTGGGTAGCGCGAAAGGGTCAGCTCAGGTAGAAATACAATTTCGGCCCCGGCATTTGCCGCCATTTCAATAGCGGATGCAAGATTAGCCTCGTGCACCTTTCCTGATTCATCCCAGTGCATCTGGATTACGCCGATTCGCAAAGGTTTCCTGGGCGATTCGGTCACACGACTGATTGACTTTGCAGCGGGAACTTGGGTTAGCTTGAACATCTTTTACTCCATGCTGTCGAGTATTTGGCTAAGTAATGATTCCGTTGTTAGTGGGTTGACTATGGCAAATCTCGCATTGGGTCTACCCTCGTGAGAACTTGGAACGACAAATGCATGTCCGGCATTTAGTAGCGAACCGGACCAGCGTTCGTAATCATCTAGTGTCCAGCCAACTCTTTCGAAGACCACTACCGATAATTCCGGATCGCGAACCAAAGTGAGGTAATCACGCCGATTGATTTCATCTGCCGCCCATCGAGCAAGCTTGATGTTTTGACTTATAGCCGATCTGTATGCGGCTGCTCCGTGAGTTGCCAGACTGAACCAGAGCGGTAATCCTC
>JBEGRV010000041.1:0-8435 GCA_041180285.1 Actinomycetota bacterium | reverse complement strand
AAACGCCTAATTCTGAACCAAACCTTGAAAAGCTGGAGCAGCGCGCCAGAAACATTCTGCTGTTCCAGCTTTCAGCGGGGGCCAAAACTGCTCATCAACTTGCAGAGCGGCTAAAAGTAAAAGAGATTCCCGACGAGCTTGCCACGCGACTAATCGAGCGATTTATTGAGGTTGGTCTAATCGATGATCGAGCCGTTGCTGAAACTATCTCGAGGTCAAGACGAGAAGGCAAAGGTTGGTCGAATGCCGCAATTAGGCGAGACCTCACCAAGCGCGGGGTGGCGAAAGAGCTAATCGACGAGGTGCTGGCGCCAATCGACCGAGAGATCGAATTGGCTACAGCCACCACAATTGCAACCAAACAGCTGCTACGAATGGCAAAACTAGAACCCGAGGTTGCAAAACGCCGCCTCGTCGGTTTTCTGTCTCGTAAAGGTTATTCGTCAAGCATCGTTTTTGAGGCTATCCGCCAAGCACAACAGGCGAGTTCGCAAGAGTAAACTCTTAGAGTCATGAACTCAACCATCAACAAGCCTCGCACCTACGAAGTGCGCACTTTCGGCTGCCAAATGAACGTTCACGATTCAGAGCGATTAACCGGCCTTCTCGAAACCGCTGGCTATACCGCCGCCGACGGTCAAGATGCAGATGTGGTTGTCTTCAACACCTGTGCCGTTCGAGAAAACGCAGACAATAAGCTCTACGGCAACCTGGGTATTTTGCATCAGAAGAAGCAGGAAAACCCAAACCTACAGATTGCAGTAGGTGGCTGTCTCGCCCAAAAAGATCGCGCAACTATTGTTGCTCGAGCTCCATGGGTAGATGTAGTTTTCGGAACCCACAACATCGGCTCGTTGCCGGCACTGCTCGAACGTGCTCGTCACAATAACGAGGCTCAGGTCGAAATTCTTGAATCACTCGAAACCTTTCCCAGTGATTTGCCTACCAAACGCGACTCTAGCTATGCCGGTTGGGTTTCGATTTCGGTTGGTTGCAACAACACCTGCACTTTCTGCATTGTTCCGTCGCTCCGAGGCAAAGAAAAAGACCGCCGACCAGGTGAAATTCTTGCCGAAATCGAAGCGCTGGTCGCTGACGGCGTGGTTGAAATCACCCTTCTCGGTCAAAACGTTAATACCTACGGTGTTGAGTTCGGTGATCGAGGTGCCTTTGCCAAGTTGCTCAGAGCCTGCGGTGAAATTAAGGGGCTGGAGCGCGTTAGGTTTACCAGCCCGCATCCGGCTGCTTTCACCGATGATGTGATTGATGCAATGGCTCAAACGCCAAACGTTATGCCGCAGTTGCACATGCCGCTGCAGTCTGGCAGTGACAAGGTGCTGAAAGACATGCGCCGTAGCTATCGCAGCGATAAATACCTAGGAATTCTAGAGAGAGTTCGAGCCGCCATGCCAAACGCGGCAATCTCTACCGACATCATTGTAGGTTTCCCAGGTGAGACCGAAGAAGACTTCCAAGAAACTATGCGGGTGGTTCGTGAGGCCCGATTCGCTGTTGCCTACACCTTCCAATATTCAAAACGACCCGGAACACCGGCAGCAGAGTTGCCCCACCAACTTCCAAAAGAGGTAGTTCAAGAGCGCTACGAGCGTCTACTTGCCTTGGTAAACCAAATCGCCTGGGAAGAAAACCAGAAGCAAATTGGCCGTGAGGTTGAAGTTTTGGTTGCCAATAATGAGGGTCGTAAAGATGAGGCAACAAATCGCCGATCTGGTAGATCTCAAGACAATCGCTTGGTGCATTTTGAAGTTCCGGAAGATGCACCACTACCGAGGCCTGGCGACATGGTCACGGTTACCATCACCGATGCTGCCCCTTACCACCTGCTAGCAGACCAGGCCAAGGGGGCAGGCTACTCACTTCGTAGAACCTCAGCCGGCGACGCCTGGGATCGCCTAGAGGCGGCCTCATGTGGCACATCGGTTGGCTCGGCAGCGACAAATGGTGGGGTCAGTTTGGGCTTACCAACCAAGAAGCCTAATCATGGAGCACTCTAAACTCGTCGCAGTTGTCGGCCCCACCGGTACCGGTAAATCTGATCTTGCGCTGGCAATAGCAGCCCAAATCATTGGCTCCGGCGGAGCTGCAGAGATAATAAATGCCGATTCGATGCAGTTTTATCGCGGTATGAACATCGGTACTGCAAAACTACCGATTGACCAACGAGCCGGAATTCCCCACCACCTGCTCGATTGGTTAGAAATCACAGAAGAGTCTTCAGCGGCAAATTATCAGCAGGCAGCCAGAGCCAAAATCTTGGAACTGCAGAATCGTTCGGTTACACCAATTCTGGTGGGTGGCTCAATGCTCTATCTGGCTGCGGTTTTAAATACCTTTGAATTTCCGAAGCGAGATGAGGCTCTACGCGCCGAACTTGAAGCAGAGTTGGCCCGCGTTGGTGCTTTAGCGTTGCACAAGCGTCTTGCCGAACGAGATCCTGTGGCAGCCAGCAGGATCATCCCTGAAAACGGGCGCAGGGTGGTTCGTGCCCTTGAAATCATCGAACTTACCGGCGAGCCTTTTGCGGCAGAACTACCTGAGCCCGAATCTTGGCAGCCTGTGCTTGAGATTGGTCTAAATTCGGATCGAGAGCACCTTCGCGGTCGGCTGGCACAGCGGGTTCAGAAAATGTGGCAGCAGGGCCTAATTGACGAGGTTCGCGAGCTCGAGGCATTAGGCATTCGCCAGGGTAAAACCTCTTCTCGGGCGATTGGTTATGCCCAAGCGCTGTCGCAACTAGACGGTTTGAAAACTGAAGCTGAAGCCATCGCCGAAACTGTTCAACTCACCAACCGTTACGCCAGGCGCCAAATGTCATGGTTTCGACGAGATGGGCGCATTAACTGGCTTGATTATCAAGACCCCGGCTACATCGCGAAGGCCGGCTCATTGGTCAATTCTTGGTTGAATCTCTAGGCTTGAGCTATGACCAATCAACTGCATTTCACCAAAGGCCACGGCACAGGCAACGATTTTGTGCTGGTTTTTGATGCCGAGGGTGAGCTCAAGTTGAGCCCAGAGCTCATCGCAAAAATTTGCGACCGACACTTTGGAATTGGTGCCGACGGTTTTATTCGAGTGATTCGCAGTGCGGCATTACCCGAGGGGCAAGAAGTGCTAGAGCAGGCTCCAGAGGCTGAATGGTTCATGGATTATTACAACGCCGACGGATCGACTGCTGAGATGTGTGGAAACGGAACACGGGTATTTGCCCGTTACCTAACTGAGAAGGCGATCGTCGAACTTGGTTCGGGCGAAACCCTGGCGATCGGTACCCGGGCCGGGGTTAAAGATATTCAGCGGTCAACAACCGGTTTCGCGGTCGACATGGGCCGTTGGAAACTTGACGACGAAATCTTGGTCTCGGCATGCAATTTAGAGGTGCCACGACCGGGTCAAGGTGTGAATGTGGGTAATCCTCACGTTGTAGTTGCGCTAGCTGATCATTCCGAGCTCGAGGCACTGGATCTAAATCAGGCTCCCGCCCTTGAGCCAGCGCCTGCCAACGGCGCGAACGTTGAATTTGTTGTGCCGGCTGAGCCGCTGGTAAAGGATGGCGCCGGGCACATTTCAATGCGGGTGTTCGAGCGCGGTGTGGGCGAGACTCTGTCATGCGGAACAGGCATTATCGCTGCAGCTTTAGCCACAAGAAATTGGCTAGGTGCAGGAGCCCCAAACATCTGGCAGGTAAGAGTTCCAGGTGGGCTGCTTGGGGTTCGAATGTTTCCAACTGAAAATGGTGAGCACGTAGGGCTCAGCGGCGCGGCTGAACTGGTTTTTGACGGGGTCATTGACCTCGAATCGCTCTAACCCTTCATGGTGCTTCGAAGCACCCTGAATGATTTTTCCGAGTTGACTCGTTCACTGGCAAGCAACGGAAATTCATCCTGCATCCACTTCAAAAGTGAATCTGCTCCTAGGTTTTTCTGAACCACCAAATATGCCTCGGCAGATTTTTCTAGCCTCGGTAACCATGACTTCAGTAGTCCGTGCAGCACGGATTTACCAACTCTGATCGGTGGATTTGACCATATCCCGGTGAATTTCAGGTCAGCCGGCACATCGCTTTCGAGAACGCAGCGGATGTTTTTGAGCCCCAGTCGAGCAGCATTTTTAGCGGTAATTTCGAGAGCACGCCGGTTTACATCTAGTGCCCACACAGTTGTGTTCGGACGAGCCATGGCCAGCGCAAGTGAAATCGGCCCCCAGCCGCAGCCAATATCGAGCAGATTGCCGTGGTCAGGTGCAGCTTCAATATGCTCAAGCAGCACCTTTGTGCCGGTGTCTACGTGATCTGGGCTGAACATTCCGCTAGATGTCACGACGGTAACATCGTGTTTCCCCAGTCTCACCGAGATGGTCTTTTCTGAATACTCAGCGCTGGGGTTTTCAGAAAAATAGTGCTCGGGAACCATAAGCAAACACTATTACAAGGGCTTAGGTAGTGTTGTCGAGATGGATGCAAATGACAAAGCCGCCCGCGATAGGGCAGAAGCGGTAATTGAACGTGTCCTTCGTCGAGGCGAAAAAGCTGCGGCTCTGGGAGACGAATCCACGCATGCCGCGGGAGACTTTGATGGCGACCAATTTGAAGCCGAAGATAGATCGGCGCTTAGGCGTGTTGCTGGGCTATCCACTGAACTTCAAGATATTTCAGATGTTGAGTATCGACAACTCCGTCTGGAAAAAGTTATTTTGATCGGCTTGTGGGGTGAAAACACGCTCGCGGATGCCGAAAATTCACTTCGTGAGTTGGCCGCACTAGCTGAAACCGCAGGTGCAGAGGTGCTCGATGGGTTGCTGCAACGCCGACCACATCCCGATCCGGCCACCTATCTGGGTAAGGGTAAGGCGCAAGAGCTGAAAGGCCTGGTTGCGGCGACTGGTGCTGACACTGTGATAGCCGATACTGAATTAGCGCCAAGCCAACGACGCGCGTTAGAAGATGTGGTGAACGCCAAGGTAATTGACCGCACGGCCGTGATTCTTGATATATTTGCCCAACACGCCAAGAGTCGCGAGGGTAAAGCGCAGGTTGAGTTGGCACAGCTGCAGTACCTATTGCCCAGACTTCGCGGCTGGGGTGAATCAATGTCACGTCAGGCCGGTGGCCAGGCGGCCGGAGGTGTCGGTATGGGCTCAAGGGGTCCAGGTGAAACCAAGATCGAATTGGACCGCCGCCGAATCAATACCCGCATGGCAAAACTTCGTCGAGAAATAGCCCAGATGAAGCCGGCCCGTGAGACCAAGAGGGCTAACCGAGTTCGTAATCAAACGCCCGCAGTGGCGATTGCCGGTTACACGAACGCCGGCAAGTCGTCGTTGCTGAATCGAATCACCAGGGCTGGTGTTCTGGTGCAAAACGCACTGTTTGCCACCTTGGATCCGACGGTACGTAAAGCAACCACCGATGACGGTCGTGAGTACACCATTGCCGACACAGTCGGTTTTGTTAGAAATTTGCCTCACCAGTTGGTTGAAGCTTTCCGCTCGACACTCGAAGAAATTTCTGCAGCAGACGTAGTGGTGCACGTGGTCGATGCCTCGCACCCTGACCCTGCCGGCCAAATTGCCACAGTGCGCGATGTAATTGGCGAAGTTGGTGCGCGCAATATTCCCGAGTTGATTGTTTATAACAAGCTTGATCTGGTCGATGAGACCACTCGTATCGCCCTTCGTTCAATGGAACCAAACTCAATTGGCGTTTCAGCTAAGACGGGGGAGGGTATTGATGAACTGCTTGCCAAAATTGCCGAGCTGCTGCCTGAGCCTGACCAGTTGATTGAGGCGCTGATCCCTTATTCCAGGGGTGACTTGGTTTCGAAACTTCACCTCAACCAGCGCATCGATGAGCTCGAACACAGAGAGTCTGGAACCTACGTCAAAGCCAGGGTCAAGCCTGAGCTCGCAGCAGAATTGGCTAAATACTCAGTTAGGTAGTTGAGGAATGGCTGTCTCTAAACAGAGCGAAGCACGGCCACTACCTTGCCAAGGATGACCGCGTGATCGCCCAAAATTGGCGCAAAGGATGAATTTCTGGGCAACAGCCAGGTGTGCCCGTCTTGCTGTTTGAATGTCTTTACGGTGGCCTCTTCTTCAAGCATCGCGGCCACGATGTCGCCGTTCTCGGCGGTCTGTTGTGAACGAACTACGACCCAGTCGCCATCGCAAATGGCGGCGTCGATCATAGATTCACCAACCACTTTCAGTAGAAATAGATCGCCCTTACCCACCAATTGCCGGGGTAGCGGGAAAATTTCTTCAACATTTTGGTCTGCGGTAATTGGCACACCTGCTGCAATCCGACCAACCATTGGAACCATTGCAGCATCACCAATTGGAGTCGCATTGTCAGCACTATCTGAGGCACCTTCCCATCCCGGCAGCTCGATTAGCACGTCAATAGTTCGCGGACGATTTGGGTCGCGTGTGATGTAGCCAGCTAGTTCGAGTTGATTTAGCTGGTGGCTAACTGAGGCCGGAGAAGCCAAGCCAACCTCTTCGCCGATTTCACGCATCGAAGGAACATAGCCACGGTCTGCTTTTGATCGAAGGATGGCCTGCAGAATGCGTTCTTGCATCGCACTGAGCGAATTTGCTCGGCGAGATGACTTCTTCTCTTCCATGGTGGCTCCGTTCGGAAGTGCCTGCAGCTATGAATACCTAGCTTTATTCGAAACTGTATTCGGAAAATTAAACAAAATCAAACACATTTTCGAATTTTTTCTAAAAAAACCTTGACAGAGTGTCAGACCCAACAGTTATTCTGTAAATAACTCGAACAGTTGTTCGAAACAGATTTACGAAAAGCAAGTCGAAAGGGTTCCAAATGACAACCATCGGTAACGCAAGAATGGCCCGTCCCACTGTTCGAGTTCAGGCAACCCCACAGTTCAACCCGGCTGGCCGCCGATTCATCAGATCTGCAGCTGTCGTGGCGGTTCTTTCGGCAAGCCTCTTCGGTTTTGTTGCTCAGGCAAACGCAGGTGCCGAATCCGGCTCCCAAGTTCAATTCAAATATGTGACCGTCTCGGCGGGGCAAACTCTCTGGGAAATTGCTCAGCAGTATGCAACCTCAGACGCTCGCGATTACATGGCAAACCTAATCAGTCTGAACGCGCTTACCACTGCCGAGCTAACCCCGGGTCAACGCATCGCACTCCCCAATTAGTAAAGCCACAGACTTGGGCACTCGAGTAATCTTGTCGGGTGACTAATCTCGAAGACCTTCCACTCCGCGACGATCTCCGCGGAAGAACACCCTATGGTGCACCGCAGCTGAGCGTGCCGGTAAGTCTCAATGTCAACGAGAACACTCATCGAATTCCAGAGGCAGTGGCCCTCGACATTATTGAGCGGGTTGCCAATGCCGTACTAAACATCAACAGATACCCAGACCGAGAGTTCACCGATTTGCGTGAAGCTCTCGCCAACTACCTAAAACACAATCTTGACGTCAGTCACATTTGGGCAGCAAACGGCAGCAACGAAGTTTTGCAGCACATATTTCAGGCATTCGGAGGCCCGGGTCGATCGGCGATGGGTTTTGATCCGACCTACTCTATGTATGCGCTCATAGCCCAGGGGTCAGGCACAAAATATATTTCAGCTAAGCGGGGCGATCGCTTCGAATTAACGCCTGAACTAATCACCGAACAAATCATGGCGAACCAACCGAACATTGTTTTGCTGTGCTCGCCGAATAACCCCACCGGAACCCCCCTGAGCCTCAGCTGTATTGAAGCTGCATACGATGCCCTGCAGCAATCAAGCGGGGGCATTTTGGTTGTCGATGAGGCTTACGCTGAATTCAGTGCTGATCAAGCTGAAACAGCTCTTAATCTTTTACCAAATCGGCCTAACCTTCTAGTCAGCCGAACCATGAGTAAAGCTTTTGCATTTGCCGGTGCCAGAGTCGGCTATCTAGCCGCCGACCCGGCAGTAATCGACGCTCTTCGACTGGTTCGCCTTCCATATCACTTGAGTTCCTTCACGCAAGCTGCCGCAGAGGCAGCCCTCGCTCACTCGGCAGAAATGCTAGCCACCGTTGATGAAATTCGTTACCAGCGTGATCGCATGGTGGTTGAACTGAACGAACTAGGCCTTGATGCCTATCGTTCGGATGCCAATTTTGTTTTATTTGGCGGGCTTGACAATCCCAACGCAGTTTTCGAGGCACTACTGGCAAGGGGTATTTTGGTAAGAAACGTCGGTTTACCCGGAACCCTTAGGGTCACAGCAGGTACCGAATCAGAAACCACCGCATTCCTTGTTGCTTTGAGAGAAATTTTGAACCGATAGCGGCAACGCTGAGCGGCTAAACTTGTAGCCATTCACCAATCGAAAGGCTAGGCATGTCACGCGTAGCATCAATCCAGCGCAAGACTTCTGAGTCTTCAATTGAGCTGACTTTGAAT
>JBEGRV010000040.1:0-8482 GCA_041180285.1 Actinomycetota bacterium | reverse complement strand
ACACGCCTTTCTATCGTGCTTGGGAAGCGCTGGTCGACGCCAACCCGGTGAAGCTTGAGCCCGGCGCGATATGGATTGAACCAATCGAATGTCACGGCAGACCAGAGTTGACCACTGCGGCACCGTTCCCAATCAAAGCCGGCGAAGACTACGCGCTCGAAACCCTTACCAAATTCAAGGCCAGGGCGCTCGCCGATTACGCCGAGGATCGAAATCGGGCTGATCTTTCGGGTACTTCTCATCTCAGTCACGCCCTGGCACACGGAGAAATTCATCCGCGCACAATTCTGCGTGGGCTTCCAGCCGGCGAAGGCCCGGCGGTGTTTCGCAAAGAGATCGCCTGGCGCGAGTTTTACGCCGATGTGCTATGGAATAACCAGCACACCCTTTCCGATTACTACGAACCTAAATTCGCGAAGATGCGTTACGACAGTGGTCCAACTGCCGAGGCTCGTTTCGAGGCCTGGAAGTTAGGCAAGACCGGTTTTCCGATGGTTGATGCTGGAATGCGGCAGCTGTTGACCACCGGCTGGATGCACAACCGGGTTCGTATGATTGTCGCCTCGTTTTTAGTCAAAGACCTGCACCTCGAGTGGCAGCAGGGGGCGGCCTGGTTTGAGGCAAATCTGACCGATTATGACCCTGCCTCAAACGCCCACGGATGGCAATGGACGGCCGGATGCGGCACTGACGCCTCACCGTACTTCAGAGTCTTCAACCCGATTACGCAGGGTTACAAATTTGATCCAAATGGAAATTACGTGCGTCGCTACGTACCCGAGCTGCGTCATATTGAAACTTCCGCAGTGCACGAGCCTTGGTTGCTGATTGATGGTTTAGCTCATGGCTATCCGGCGCCGATTGTCGACCATTCGAAAGAGCGAGAAGAGTCTCTAACTCGTCTAGAAGAACTCAAGTTACTGGGCAAAAGCCGCCCTGAGCCAAGCTAAAAAGGAAGTAGCGGATCGATTGCAACGGCAATAAAAAGCAGCGTCAGGTAGCTGATTGACGAGTGAAACAGCCTCATCGGATTTTTTACGTTGCCAGTGAGAGCTGCTCGGTATAGTGCGAAAGCGTCGACCATAAACCAGATGCCGGTGCCAACTGCCACGATGGTGTAAACCCAACCCATATTTGCTACCGGGATTAGCAGCAGGCTAGAAACCACCATGGCCCAGCTGTAAAGAATGATTTGAACTGCAACAGTTCCGAGAGGTTTCACCACCGGCAGCATCGGTACCTTCGCGTTGGCGTAGTCGTCTCGGTAACGCATCGACAGAGGCCAATAGTGCGGTGGTGTCCAGAGGAAAATAATCAGGAACAGGATCCAGGCGGCAAGATCCACCCGACCCGTAACTGCAGCCCATCCAATTGCGACCGGCATGGCGCCTGCAGCACCGCCCCAGACTATGTTTTGAGAGGTGCGACGCTTGAGCACCATGGTGTAGATCAATACGTAGAACAAAATCGCAGCCAATGAGAGACTTGCCGCCAACCAATTTGTGGTGAGGCCTAACCAAAGTACCGAGGCGATTCCAATCACCCAAGCAAATATCCAAGCTTCACGCTTGGTCAGTTCGCCGGTCACCAACGGGCGGTTTTTGGTGCGCCCCATGATTTTGTCGATGTCTGCGTCGATGTAGCAGTTGAATGCATTTGCGCTACCTGCGCTCAGTGCGCCACCAATCAGGGTCGCCAAAACCAGCCAAATTGAAGGGATGCCACCCTGAGCCAAAATCATCGTGGGTACGGTGGTGATTAGTAACAGCTCGACTACCCGAGGTTTGGTGAGGGCTAAATATGCTTTGGCTTTGCCAACGAAGCCGACGCTTGTGTGCGCGGCTTTTTCGCTGGATTTGGTAGTCATTTCAGTCAAGTCTAAATCATGAATTACCGCGTTTATTCCTGTAACTGCGCGGGTGCTTGAGTGTAGACTTGTCGGCGAACGGGATGTGAGTAAAAGGGATGTTTTTTCTCTCATCAACCACCGTTTTCGGCATTGTTGCCAACTAATTTCGGCGCCGTAGCCAAAAACCCGTGTTGATCTATTAACTCGAAAGGGTCTCCCCTTGTCATCATTCCAGTGGTCAGAACTTGACCAAAAAGCCGTAGATACCGCCCGAATTCTTGCTGCTGACGCAGTTGAAAAAGTCGGAAATGGCCACCCAGGTACCGCTATCAGCCTTGCCCCGGTTGCATACACCCTGTTCAACAAAGTTATGCGTCACGATCCTAGAGACGACCGCTGGGCCGGTCGCGACCGATTCATCCTTTCGGTTGGTCACTCATCGATGACCATTTATAGCCAGCTTTACCTGCATGGCTACGGTCTTGAGCTTGACGACATCAAGTCACTACGAACCTGGGGCTCGGCTACCCCTGGGCACCCTGAGTATGGTCACACCAAGGGCGTCGAGATCACCACCGGCCCACTAGGTCAGGGGTTGGCATCGGCTACCGGGTTTGCTTATGCCGCTCGTTTCGAACGTGGCCTTTTTGATCCAGAGGCCCCTGCTGGTAGCTCGCCTTTCGACCACTATGTTTACGTAATCGCCGGAGATGGTGACATGCAAGAGGGTGTTACCGCTGAAGCTGCTTCTCTAGCCGGGCACCAAAAGCTGGGCAATCTGGTAGTTATCTACGACTCAAACCAGATTTCAATCGAAGACGACACCAACATCGCGTTCACCGAGAATCTGAATGCCCGCTACGAGGCATACGGTTGGCACGTACAGACTGTCGATTGGAAAAAGACCGGCAACTACGTTGAAGATATTGCTGAGCTCTACGCTGCTATTGAGAAGGCAAAGTCGGTTACCGACAAGCCATCTTTGATTACCCTGCGCACCATCATCGGCTGGCCTTCGCCAAAGAAGCAGAACACCGGCAAAATTCATGGTTCAGCGCTTGGAGCAGAAGAGCTAGCCGGCCTAAAACAGATCCTCGGTTTTGATCCAGAGAAAACCTTCGAGGTAACTGACGAAGTTATCGCACACACTCGCTCTTTCCAGGCTAAAGCAGATGCAGATCGTGCCGCTTGGCAAGCAGATTTTGACGCCTGGGCGGCAAAAAACCCAGAGCGCAAGGCGCTTTTTGACCGAGTTCAGTCGGGTGAAACCCCTGCTGAATTGGCTTCTGTGCTGCCTCAGTTCGAGGCCGGCACGGAGGTTTCTACCCGTGCAGCCTCTGGCAAGGTAATCAACGCGATTGCCGCCGTCATGCCTGAGCTTTGGGGTGGTTCAGCTGATCTAGCCGAGTCGAACAACACCACCATTGCTGGCGCAAAGTCATTCGTGCCGGCAGAGTGGTCAACCCACGAGTGGACCGGCGACCAGTACGGGCGAGTTTTGCACTTTGGAATTCGCGAGCACGCAATGGGATCAATCTTGAACGGTATCGTGCTGCACGGAAACACCAGAGCATTCGGCGGAACTTTCCTAATTTTCAGTGACTACATGCGGCCGGCAGTTCGCCTGGCTGCACTGATGGGAGTCCCTTCAATTTTCGTCTGGACTCACGACTCAGTTGCACTAGGTGAAGATGGCCCAACCCACCAGCCAATTGAACAGTTGGCCACCCTGCGAGCGATTCCAAACCTCGACGTGGTGCGCCCTGCCGATGCAAACGAAACAGCATACGCCTGGAAGACAATTCTGGAGCGTCGCGGTGGACCGGCCGGTATTGCCCTCACACGTCAAAACATTCCAGTTTTCAAACGCGGCGAGGCCGACTCAACCGGAGCAATTTTTGCCGGCGTAGAAAACGTCGCAAAGGGTGCCTACACACTCGTTGATGCTGCAAATGCAAAGCCAGAGGTTGTTTTGATCGCAACCGGTTCAGAGGTGCAGCTAGCCGTTGCTGCACGTGAAGAGCTGGAGGCATCCGGAATTTCCACTCGAGTTGTTTCGGCACCTTGCCTCGAGTGGTTCGAAGAGCAGCCCCAGGCATACCGCGAATCTGTTTTGCCAGCAGGCGTGAAGACCGTCTCGGTTGAAGCCGGTTTGGCACTCGGCTGGAGCAAATACGCCAGCTCACACGTTTCGATTGAGCACTTTGGTGCATCAGCCGACTACAAGACCCTATTCCGCGAATTTGGCATTACCACCGAGGCTGTTGTGGCCGCGGCAAAGTCAACTCGCTAACCAAGATTTGGAGAAACTAATGAACTCACCACTAGCTCAGCTAGCCGCAAACGGCGTCAGCATTTGGCTTGACGACCTCTCCCGCTCACGAATCGTTTCGGGAGGGCTCAAGAACCTGATCACGTCTCGTTCGGTCTCAGGCGTGACCACCAACCCAACAATCTTTGCCGGCGCACTTTCAAAAGGTGAAGGCTACGGCGAGCAGGTTGCTGAACTGGCTGCAGCCGGATCAACAGCCGAAAACGCTATTTTCGAAATCACGACAAAAGATGTTGCCGATGCCTGTGACATTTTTGCCGACGTTTATGCCGACTCAAAGGGCTTCGATGGGCGAGTTTCAATTGAGGTTGAACCTGGTCTAGCTTTTGACGCTCAGGGCACTATTGAGCAGGCCAAGGCGCTCTACGCCAAGGTTGGCAAAGAAAACGTGATGATCAAGATTCCAGCAACTCGCGAGGGTCTTGCAGCAATCACCGCTGTCATCGCCGAAGGGATCAGCGTTAACGTAACGCTGATTTTCTCGCTGCAGCGTTACCGCGAAGTGATCGCCGCCTACATCGCCGGAATTGAAAAAGCTAAGGCCGCCGGAAAAGATCTTTCCAAGATTCACTCGGTTGCTTCGTTCTTTGTCTCTCGTGTAGACACCGAGATTGACAAGCGTCTAGAGGCCGCCGGCAAGCCTGAGCTCAAGAGCAAGGCAGCCCTGGCTAACGCTCAGCTGGCATACCGTGTTTTCGAAGAAGAATTTGCCACTTCTCAATGGCAGCAGCTTGCGGCTGCAGGTGCCAACGTACAGCGACCGCTGATGGCATCGACCGGAGTGAAAGACCCGGCTCTTCCTGACACCCTCTACGTGACCGAATTAGTTGCCCCACAGCTGGTAAACACCATGCCTGAAAAAACCATGGAGGCTGTTTTTGACCACGGAGTTATTCCGGCAAACTCAATCACATCCAACTATGAGAAAGCCAAAGCCGACCTTGCACTGGTTGCTGCGGCTGGCGTAAACCTAGACGAAGTTACCGATCTTCTTGAAAAAGAGGGTGTCGAGAAATTCGTCATCTCCTGGAACGAATTGGTAGCAAGCATCGAATCTGCTCTGGAGGCTGCGAAGTAATGAAGGTTATTGCATCAGGCACCGCCGCCGCTGCCGTTGCCAACAACATCGATGAGCTGGTAAAAGACCAGGTCGCTTCTAGAATCGCCACTAAAGATTTCACCCTATGGGGCACCGACGCCGAGGCTGAATCGAAAATTCGACTGGGTTGGGTGAATTCTGCGGTCGACTCAGAACCACTAATCGAACCGATTTTGGCGCTTAAGGCTGAATTCAACGCCAAAGGAATCAATCGTTTCGTTCTTTGCGGTATGGGCGGATCCTCGCTTGCACCAGAGGTAATCACTCGCACCGCAGGCGTCGAATTGGTGGTACTTGACTCAACTCACCCAGACCAGGTGGCCGCTGCGCTAGCCGGAGAACTGGCGAAAACTGCAGTTGTAGTCTCTTCAAAATCAGGTTCAACCGTTGAAACCGATTCGCAAAAGCGCATCTTCGAGAAGGCATTCACCGACGCTGGAATCGACAAGACCGAGCGAATTGTAATTGTGACCGACCCTGGTTCGCCCATGGAGGCCGCAGCCAAAGCCGATGGCTATCGCATTTTCAATGCGGATCCAACCGTGGGCGGCCGCTATTCGGCGCTAACTGCATTTGGTCTGGTTCCGTCAGGTTTGGCCGGTGCTGATATTTCGTCGCTGGTGGCTGATGCTAAGGCAGCTGCAGAGGTGCTTTCAAAAGACTCAGTTGATAACCCAGGCTTGATTTTGGGTGCGGCATTAGCGCGCACCCCAGGAGAGATGGGCTACCGAGACAAAATTGGAATTGTGGCCGATGGAACTGAAATTGTTGGTTTCGGCGACTGGGCCGAGCAGCTAATTGCAGAATCTACGGGCAAGCTCGGCAAGGGTATCTTGCCTGTCGTGCTGAATCCGGAGAGCAAAGAGTTGCACTCTGGCCTTGCCGACCTAGTCGCTGTTTACGTGCAGAAAGAGGCATCCACTCCAAGCCTCGATGCGGTTTCGGTTTCTGGAAGCCTTGGCGCGCAGTTTTTGCTCTGGGAGTACGCCACTGTGGTCGCCTCACGATTGATCGGCATCAACCCGTTTGACCAGCCAGATGTGGAATCAGCGAAAATCGCCGCCCGCGGAATGCTCGAACAGCGAGACGCGGTAGTGCCAGCCGAATTCAGCGCCGACGGAGTTGAGGTTCGTTCAAGCGCCCTCTCATTGGCCGGCCAAGGAAGCCTGGCCGAAGCGATCGATGCCCTGCTGGCAAAACTGGATGACGATGAAGGCTACGTTTCGATTCACGCCTACCTGGATCGCACCTCCGTGCCTCAGGCGGAAGAGCTTCGTGATGCAATTGCTAATCGCACATCTCGTCCGGTTACATTCGGATGGGCGCCTCGCTTCCTGCACTCTACCGGCCAGTACCACAAGGGTGGTCCAAAGCAGGGAATTTATCTTCAGCTAGTTTCATCGAGTGCAACCGACATTTCGGTTCCGGGCAGAGACTTCACCTTCGGTGAGCTAATTGCCTCACAGGCTGCAGGTGATGCCAAGGTACTTGGTTCTCACAATTTGCCAGTACTCACCCTTACCCTCAGCGATGCCGCCGCCGGTTTGGCTGCGGTGAAGCGCGCCATCTAAGGAAATAATGAGTCCTGCAAAGATTGCTGCCGGAGTAAACCCGCTCAGAGATGCGGGCGATCGTCGACTGAACCGAGTTGCCGGTCCATCCGGTCTTATTTTGTTCGGTGTTACCGGAGACCTTTCTCGTAAAAAGCTGATGCCCGCGGTTTATGACCTCGCCAATCGAGGTCTTTTGCCTCCCGGTTTTGCGCTGGTTGGTTTTGCCAGGCGAGACTGGGCCGACCAAGATTTCAGCAAGGTGGTAAAAGAGTCAGTTCAGCAGTATGCTCGCACACCTTGGTCTGAAGAAGTTTGGGATCAGCTAGCCACCGGAATTCGTTTCGTCTCTGGTGAATTTGACGATGACACTGCGTTTGATCGCCTCAAAGAAACCATCGAGAAACTAGATCGTGAGCGCGGAACCAACGGAAACCACGCCTTCTACCTTTCGATTCCACCAAAATCGTTCGCGCAAGTTTGTCGCCAACTAAAACGATCTGGCTTGGCTGAACCCAAGGGAGACGAATTTAGGCGTGTTGTGATTGAAAAGCCTTTCGGGCATGACCTCGAGTCTTCTCGAGTGCTCAACGAGGTGGTCGAGTCGGTATTTCCAGCTGATTCGGTGTTCCGCATCGACCACTACCTGGGCAAAGAGACGGTTCAGAACATTTTGGCTCTGCGCTTCGCAAATCAGCTTTTTGAACCGCTATGGAATGCCAACTACATCGATCACGTACAGATCACGATGGCTGAAGATATCGGAGTTGGTGGCCGGGCCGGCTATTACGACGGCATTGGCGCAGCGCGAGACGTGATCCAAAATCACCTACTGCAGCTTTTGGCTCTCACCGCTATGGAAGAACCGGTTTCTTTTGACGCAGCTGATTTGCGCGCTGAAAAAGAAAAAGTTTTGTCTGCGGTTAGGCTGCCCAAAGATCTGGGCAAATACACCGCTCGTGGTCAGTACGCCGGCGGTTGGCAGGGTGGCCAGAAAGTGCCTGGCTTCCTGCAAGAAGACGGCATGAACCCGAAGTCGGTTTCTGAAACTTTTGCAGCCATGCGTTTAGACATCAACACTCGACGCTGGGCAGGAGTGCCGTTTTATCTGCGCGCCGGTAAGCGTCTTGGCCGTCGAGTGACCGAAATTGCAGTGGTTTTCAAACGTGCTCCACAGCAGCTATTCGCCCAGTCGCAAACTTCGGCACTCGGGCAGAACGCTTTGGTAATTCGTGTTCAACCAGACGAGGGTGTGACCATTCGTTTCGGGTCTAAGGTACCTGGCGTCGGTATGCAAATTCGCGATGTAACCATGGACTTCGGGTACGGTCACGCTTTTACCGAAGCTAGCCCGGAAGCCTATGAGCGTTTGATTCTAGATGTGCTGCTCGGTGATCCTCCCCTGTTCCCCCGCCACGAAGAGGTCGAGCTCTCTTGGAAGATTCTTGACCCAATTATTAATTTCTGGGCTAAATCGGGGCAGCCTGAGCAGTATCGGCCCGGTACCTGGGGCCCAGATTCAGCTCACCAAATGCTGGCTCAAGATGGCCGAGAGTGGAGAATTCCGTGATCGTTGATTTACCAAACACTACGGTTAGCAAGGTTTCGAAAGCTCTGGTGCAAATTCGTGAGCAGGGTGGTGCTGTTGCACT
>JBEGRV010000039.1:0-8507 GCA_041180285.1 Actinomycetota bacterium | reverse complement strand
ATCTCTTTTACTTTTAGCCGCTCTGCAAGTTGATGAGCAGTTTTGGCCCCCGCTGAAAGCTGGAACAGCAGAATGTTTCTGGCGCGCTGCTCCAGCTTTTCAAGGTTTGGTTCAGAATTAGGCGTTTGCAACCTTCGGCACCTCAGGCGTTGCCTCTGCAGGCAGATCTGCTACTGCGCGAGGAACGCCAATGCCAAGTTTGGCTTTGATTCGCTTTTCAATTTCATCAGCAATTTTTGGATTGTCGATGAGGAAGTTTCGTGAATTTTCTTTACCCTGGCCCAGCTGATCACCTTCGTAGGTGTACCAAGCGCCAGACTTCTTGACAATCTCAGCTTCAACACCGAAATCAAGCAAACTGCCCTCGCGGGAGATGCCCAGACCGTAAATGATGTCGAACTCGGCCTGCTTGAACGGGGCGGCCAACTTGTTTTTGACAACCTTTACGCGAGTGCGGTTTCCGACCGCATCTTGGCCATCTTTAAGGGTTTCAATGCGTCGAATGTCGAGACGCACCGAAGCGTAAAACTTCAGAGCTTTACCACCCGCAGTGGTTTCAGGGCTGCCAAAAAACACACCGATTTTTTCTCGAAGCTGGTTTATGAAAATCATGGTGGTGCCGGTTGAGTTGAGTGCACCGGTGAGTTTACGAAGAGCCTGAGACATCAGACGAGCCTGAAGACCTACGTGTGAGTCTCCCATTTCGCCTTCAATTTCTGCCTTTGGCACCAGAGCCGCGACGGAGTCGACAACAATTAGGTCAATCGAACCGCTTCGAATTAGCATGTCGGCAATTTCGAGAGCCTGTTCTCCGGTGTCTGGCTGGCTAACCAAAAGGGCATCGATGTCTACGCCCAAGGCTTTTGCATACTCTGGATCAAGTGCGTGCTCGGCGTCGATGAATGCAGCGATGCCGCCACCGCGTTGAGCATTGGCAATAGCGTGCAACGCAACCGTGGTTTTACCGGAAGATTCTGGGCCGTAAATTTCAACAATGCGGCCCTTTGGCAACCCGCCGGTTCCGAGGGCAACATCAAGCGCGATAGAGCCGGTAGGAATTACTTCAACGGGTGCACGGTCTTCTGAGCCAAGACGCATGACCGAGCCCTTACCAAACTGTCGATCGATTTGTGCAAGCGCTGTCTCTAGAGCCTTTTCACGATCTGCTACTGATGGCATTTGGAACCTTCTTTCTAAACCGGTTTCTTGAACTAGTTTCAACCTAGAAGGTGCCTCTGACATTTTTGCCACACCGATTAGATTCTGTTGAAAACTTTGCTCGAATCAACTTCTGTGGAAAGCGTAGCAATATTCGAACAAAATTTCGATAAATAAATATCGGCGTGTCAATCAAATGTTCGAATTTGGCTTTTTGTTTTTACCGTGCCAACGACTTTTTGGAACCCCCTGCGCCCGGCAGATTGCCAGCCAAACCTCTTTTGGCTCTTCCCCTCCAGAGATGGCAGCCTCGGCGGTTTGGTCTTGAAATTCGGCTAGGGCAAGGTCTGAAAAAATGACATCGGCAAAATCTGGACCGAATTCATCGATCATTAGCTCGTTGAACTGACTAAGCCTCAAGGCAGGTTAACGACTGAGCGACTCTTGGTAATCAGCAACCATAGTTGCCGGAACAGTGTCGGGGATGTAGCTCGAGATGTCTGAAAGCTCAGAGATGCTAATGCCTTCGTGCAGTGCCATGCGGTCAGAAACCTCACGCATGATAACCGAAATTGGTACATCTAGCGCATCGGCCACAGCGGCAAGAATTTCGCTTGATGCTTCTTTTTGGCCGCGCTCAACTTCGCTCAGGTAACCCAGAGCAACGCTGGCCCTCGAGGCGACCTGTCGGAGGGTGCGGCCTTTTTGCTGACGAAAATCGCGAAGTACATCGCCGATTTCTTGTCTTACTAGAACCACTTCTGCCTCCTCTCGGTTCAATTAGCAATCAGACTACCTGAGTGCTAAAGCAAAACTAAATCGAAAGTCTGAAAATTGACTGAAAATTTAGCTGCCTAAGGGTAAAGCTGATTTTTGCTCAAAATAATCCTTGAGCATGGAAAGTGCTGAACTAACCGCAGCCGCCCTAACCTCTTCACGAGATCCGTTGAACTGAAACTCATGGGCTTGTTCAAAATCATCGACTGCCAGTGCAACCACATAGGTACCTGCCGGCACTCCATTTTGAGCACCCGGACCGGCGACCCCGGTGGTAGCCACTGAGATCACACACGGGTCTGAGGGCTGTTTGAAAAGCTTCAGCCCACCCTGGGCCATTGAGCGCGCTACCGCTACCGAAACCACACCGTGGCGCTCAATAAGTTCTGCCGAAACCTGCAGAAGTTCTGTTTTCGCAACATTTTGATAGGCAACAATTCCGCCTAAAAAAACTTCGGATGCGCCCGGAACCGACACAATCGCGCTTGCCAACGAGCCACCAGTTAGTGATTCTGCAAAACAAAGTTTCGCGCGATGTTCTTTTGCCTGTTCAACAACAATATTCGACAGAACCATCAGGTGTTGGTCGCGGTTCAAGAGTTGTCTCGCCTTAGCGCAGCAGCCAGGTACTGCAGGCCGGTAATTACCGTGACCGCAACAGTTAACAGCGTTAGCGCGAACTCAAGGCCTTCAACCCATCCTCCGATCAGTTGAGGCAACGGTGAGATTACTAATCCCACCAGGACCCCCTGAAGAATGGTCTTTATCTTGCCACCTGGAGATGCTGCAACCACACGCTTTTTGATAACCACGAGTCGATAAAGCGTTATGCCCAGCTCGCGAGCGAGAATCAAAATCGTTGCCCACCAGGGAAATTCACCAAGGATGGAGAGCGCGATTAAGGTTCCGCTCAACAGGGCTTTATCGGCTATCGGGTCGAGTAATTTACCCAGGTTTGTGATTAAACCTTTGCGCCTCGCTATTGCCCCGTCGATCCCGTCACTCGCCATGATCAGGATGAATACGGCCACCGATATCCAGCGAATTTGGGAGTCAAAAGGTTCAGTTACCACCAGTAAAAGCAAAACCGGCACCAGCAAAATTCTCGCCATGGTGATCAGGTTGGGCAGGTTAAAAATCGAAGCCAGATTTTTTTCGAGCATCAGTTACGGCCTGTCAATTGCCAGGCGTCTTCATCTGGATCTTCGTCTCCTCGGATGATTGAACGATCACGATTTTCCCTGGGTATAAAATCTTCAAAATTACCCGCCGCCAAATTTGACTCTGCAGGCTCATCTAGCTCGGCTGCCACCGCAATCACCGCCGCAGATGATTTTGCACCCGGTTCACCTCGCAGCGAAGCCAAGACGGTTGCTAATTCTTCTGGTTTCACCAAGACGTCGCGCGCTTTCGAGCCTTCGGATGGCCCAACAATATTTCGCGATTCCAGAAGATCCATTAGGCGACCTGCCTTTGCAAAGCCAACTCTCAACTTTCGCT
Source organism: Actinomycetota bacterium (assembly GCA_041180285.1). Lineage (GTDB taxonomy): Bacteria > Actinomycetota > Actinomycetes > Actinomycetales > Microbacteriaceae > Rhodoluna. The sequence goes on along the minus strand of JBEGRV010000039.1, from coordinate 5,072 downwards.
GGAGCATTGAGGTAGAGCCGAACTGTGAGTTGATGATCAACTCAGCAGCCTGTAGCAATACTTCAAGGTCATCACCAATATCGGCATCGATTACTTTGGCAGCTGCAACCTCTTCTACATCTGCCCGGTATTCCGGCTGCATCTGGGCCTTAACGTGTTCAACAATTTTGTGCAGTTCTGACTCTGCAAGCCAGGCACCCTGCACACGCATTGGTTTATTCGTGCCCATTGGCGAGAACAGTGCGTCACCCTGACCGATAAGTTTCTCCGCACCTGGCTGGTCAAGAATTACCCGCGAATCGGTAACCGAGGTAACTGAAAACGCGAGTCTTGAAGGAACGTTGGCTTTGATCAGACCGGTTACCACGTCAACCGATGGTCGCTGGGTTGCCAAAACCAGGTGAATTCCAGAGGCTCTCGCCAGCTGTGTAATTCTTACAATTGAATCTTCAACATCGCGGGGAGCAACGATCATTAGGTCGGCAAGCTCATCGACGACAACCAGCAGGTACGGATACGGCTGCAGTTTGCGCTGGCTGTTTTCAGGCAATTTCACCTCACCGGCAACAATAGCTCGGTTGAAATCATCGATGTGCTTGAAGCCGAACGAGGCCAGGTCGTCGTAGCGCATGTCCATTTCTTTAACCACCCATTGCAAAGCCTCGGCAGCTTTCTTGGCGTTGGTAATAATAGGCGTGATCAGATGCGGAACGCCTTGGTATGCAGCTAATTCGACTCGCTTCGGGTCGATCAGCACCATACGTACCTCAGCCGGTTTTGAACGCATCAAGATGGATGTGATCATCGAATTCACAAAGCTTGATTTACCGGCACCGGTCGCACCCGCAACCAAGAGGTGCGGCATCTTGGCTAGGTTTGCAATCACAAACCCACCCTCGACGTCTTTACCAATTCCGATGGTCAGCGGGTGAGCACTCTTGGTGGCAATTTCACTTCGCAGCACATCACCCAGCGATACGGTCTCGCGGTCAGTATTCGGAATCTCAATACCGATTAGGGATTTGCCCGGAATGGGAGCCAAAATTCTCACTTCATTGGAAGCAACCGCATAAGAGATGTTGTTGGCGAGACGGGTGACCGCCTCAACTTTGACTCCCGGCGCGAGCTCAACCTCGTAGCGTGTAACGGTTGGGCCACGTGAAAAACCAACTACAGCCGCCTCAACCGAAAACTCTTTGAAAACAGAGTTGATGGCTGAAACCATCTGATCATTTGCCGCTGACTTGGCCTTCGGCGGGGTTCCTGAGGCAAGCATCGTCATCGGCGGAAGTGAGTATGGCTTCACCGGCCGAGCGACAGCAACAGCCGCTGGCTCGACAGTAGCCGGCTCATTTGGCTCAATCGACTCAACTACAACATTGATGGGCTCTGTAGCCAGCGAGACGTCGACTGAATCAACCGATGGGGTCTGATCAATTTCTTCCGGAGACTCGGCAAATAGCGCATCGAAATCGTCTCCGTCTCCCTCTAGCAAGGAGTCATTGACCAGCGGGGTGTCGAATGGATCGTCAGCATTTGCGTTGGATTTGCGCCACCAGGGAACCTTCGTGCCGTCGAATGCATCGGAGACCTCAATCTCCGGCGTAGGCTCATCCCTCTGTTTAGATTCGCCAAAAAGGTATTCTCCGAGCTCACGTAGACGTTCAGGAATTCGTTTAGGGGTGGTCTTAGACATGATTAGCAGTGATGCGAAAGCGATTGCAAGCATCAGCGGAGCTGCACCCCAGATGGTCAAAATGTTCAGTGGCGCTACTCCGAGCAACCAACCGAAAAGGCCTCCGGCATTCGCAAGCAGCTCAGGGCCGTCAGCCGGCTCTGGGGCGTCATTGGCAAAAATGTGGAAAAACCCGCTGATTGAAATGACAAATAAAAACAGGCCGATTCCGATTCGGCCGTTGTCGCGAACCGAGGATGGGTGGCGCATCAGGTAAATGGCAAAAATGGCCAAAATCACCGGCATGGCGTAGGCGAATCTGCCAAATAGCAGACCGAAAGTGAACGCGTTTAGCGTTATCGCGAACGGTTCACGGTATAAAAACCAACCAAAGACCACACCAGCAATAGCCAGCAAAAACAAGAAAAAGGGAATGCCGTCGCGGCGATCTTCAGCCGCAATTCGGTTTGGCGAGAGGGCTCGGGCGGCTCCCCCAACTGCGTGAGCCAAAAACATGTAAATTTTGCCGAGCACACCAAAGACCGCACCCTGAGAGCTGCTGGGTGCTGCTGCTTTCGCCCGGGGCACTGGCTTTGGTCTTACCGACTTTGCTGCAGCGCCGCGTGGAGTGGTTGGTTTACGCGCGGCCATGCCTCAAAACTAACAGTGGCCGAGCCAGTTGCTTAGTATCGGCACACTACTGAGTTGAGACGACCACCGGAATAATCATTGGTCGGCGACGATGAGCTTTGTTAACCCAGGTACCGATGGTTCGGCGAATAACCTGTTGCAGAGCGTAGGTATCTCGAACACCCTCAGCCGCAGCTTCGGCCAGCGCCCTCTCGATCAACGGCTTCACATCATCAAACACATGATCTGCCTCGGCAAAGGCTCTCGCTCTGATTTCAGGGCCAACCACGACTCTGCCCGATGCTTCATCGACGACGCAGAAAATGGAGATGAATCCCTCTTCGGCTAAGACCCTGCGGTCGTGCAAGTCATCCTCGGTGATTTTGCCGACGGTTTTACCATCGACGAATAACAGACCACACTCGACTGCGCCGACCACTTCGGCTAGCCCATCTACCAAATCGACTACCCAGCCATCCTCTGTGATCAAAACTCGTTCATTGGGAACTCCGGTTTGCTCAGCCAGCTTGCCGTTAGCAATCAGGTGACGGTATTCGCCGTGCACCGGCATGACGTTTTTAGGCTTCAAAATGTTGTAGCAGTAGAGCAGTTCTCCCGCTGCAGCATGCCCTGATACGTGTACTTTGGCATTGCCTTTGTGAACCACGTTGGCACCCAACTTGGTCAGGCCATCTATTACGCGGTAAACCGCATTTTCGTTGCCTGGAATCAACGATGAGGCCAGGATTACTGTGTCGCCCTCACCTATTTCGATGTCATGTTCGAGGTTGGCCATTCTCGAAAGGACCGCCATCGGCTCACCCTGCGACCCGGTAGACATGTAGACCACCTTGTCTTGCGGCAGATTCAAAGCATGTTTCAGATCGATGAACGTTTCGGGTTCAGCCTTCAGGTAACCGAGTTCGGAAGCTATTTGCATGTTTCTGGCCATTGATCGACCAACTAAAGCTACCTTTCGATCGTTTGCCAAGGCCGCGTCAACCACCTGTTGCACTCGATGCACATGCGACGAGAATGACGCCACAACGACTCGGCCCTTACTGCGGGAGATAACGTTTTCAATCACCGGGCCGATATCTTTTTCGAGCGGAGTGAAACCGGGCACGTCAGCGTTGGTTGAATCACAGAGGAACAGATCAAGGCCTGCCTCACCGATTCGAGCGAAGGCGCGCAAATCAGTCAGTCGACCGTCAAGCGGCAGCTGGTCCATCTTGAAATCACCAGTGTGCAAAACATTGCCCGCGACGGTTCTGATGTGTACCGCTAGAGCATCTGGAATTGAGTGATTTACGGCGACAAATTCGAGTTCGAAATCGCCCATTTTTTCGATACGACCCTCGGCAACCGTCATCGAGTATGGGGTAATGCGGTGTTCCTTAAGTTTCGCCTCGACGAAAGCGAGAGTTAGCGAAGAACCGATGAGCGGGATGTCCTCGCGCATTCTCAACAGGTATGGCACGCCACCGATATGGTCTTCGTGGCCGTGGGTGAGCACAATTCCGATGACATCTTGCATTCGGTCTTTGAGGTAACCGAAATCGGGAAGAATTACGTCAACGCCGGGCTGGTGCTCTTCCGGAAAAAGCACGCCGCAGTCAACAATCAAAATTTTGCCGTTGATTTCAAAAACGGTCATGTTGCGGCCGATTTCGCCAATGCCACCGAGAGGCACGATTCGAAGAACGTTTGGACGAAGTGGTGCTGGATTTGGCAGGGTCTGAACCACAGGTTCCTTACTGCGCTTTCGCGCTATCTGGTTGTGCCGGCAACCTTCGGCAGTGCGCCACCGGCAGCTGCGTTCCGGTCTGGACGGAAGTTTTCAAAACTCAAACCTGGAATGATTCCGACCTTGTCGATGTCATTCTCGATTCGCGCGGCCTCAGCATCTTCTGGGCCGACCAAAGGTAGCCTCACTCTCGGTGAGTTGATGAGTCCGAGTCCGTGCAGCACGTATTTGGCCGCAACGGTGCCTGGAACATGGGTCATCAGGGCTCGCTGAAGTGGCTCAAGAGCATTGTGAACAGTAAGAGCGTGGTTGAAGTCGTTGCGGTTCGTAGCATCGACAAGTTCTCGGTAAGCCGCTGGTGCAACGTTTGCGGTCACGCCGATTAGTCCGGTTGCGCCGATTGAGAGGTGGGGCAAAACGTTTGAATCGTCGCCGGAGAAATAAATCAATCCGGTCTCGTTCATGATTCTTGAAGCCTGCGCCAGATCACCCTTGGCATCTTTGATGGCGACAATATTCGGATGTTTGGCTGCACGGTGGAAAGTGTCGTAGGCAATGGCAATGCCGGCGCGACCGGGGATGTCGTAAAGAATAACCGGAAGGTCGGTGGCATCAGCGATCAATCTGAAGTGGGTTAGCACGCCGGCCTGAGTTGGCTTGTTGTAGTAGGGGGTGACGATCATGACACCATCGGCACCTGCTTTTTCAGATGCCTTATAAAGCTGGATCGCGTGTGCAGTCTCATTGGAACCGCCACCGGTAATAATTTTGGCTCGGCCTCCAGAAACCGACTTCCCTACCTGGACCAGCTTGATCTTCTCGGCGTCGGTCAACGTGCTGGTCTCGCCGGTGGTTCCGGTAACCACAACACCATCTGCACCATTAGAAATGACGTAGTCAATGTGTCGTTCGGTGGCATCCCAGTCAACTTCGCCATCCGCGTTCATTGGGGTGACCAGCGCAACTAGAACCTGACCGAAAAGATCTTTTTGGTTTGTAGACATGCCTCAAGACTAGCGG
>JBEGRV010000038.1:0-8871 GCA_041180285.1 Actinomycetota bacterium | reverse complement strand
TCTGGTCAGCGATGATCTTGAAGGTCACCTTCTTGAATTTCTGCTTGGCCTTGTCCCAGTACTTTGGGTTGGCTTCGAATACATATTGAGAGCCAACTTGAGCGGTCTTCAAAATGTATGGGCCTGAACCTACCGGCTTGGTCTTTAGACCAGGGGTTCCGATTGCATTAGGGCTTGCAACATAACTTGAAGTGGTTGAAAGCCAGTAGAGCAAAGCTGGATTCGGGGTTGCCAACTTGATGTTTACGGTGTCGGAATCAACAACGTTTACCGTGGCACCCTTTAGCTTGGCGGTGTAGGGGCCAACGCCGGCGATGTATGCATCAAGGCTCTTCTTAGCCGCGGCTGCGTCAAACTTTGCGCCGTCGGTGAAAGTTACGCCTTTACGAAGGTCAAGGCTTAGTGACATGTTGTCTTTCGCCCAGGTCCACTTGGTCGCCAAGTTTGGTTTATAGCTGCCGTCTGGTGCGCGAAGAATCAAGTTGTCGTAGGCAGCTTGGTAAAACTGTGGGAAATAAGAAATGTTGGCACCGATAGGGTCCCAGGTGACGATGTCGCCACCGACTGCAATAACTAGATCGGTCTTGTTGGCAGCAACTGCTGAGTTGCCGCCGGCAAGAACCAACGATGCTGAAAGAGCGGCTGCAACTACTGCGCCTACTCGCTTCTTTAGGTTCATTTGAGTTCCTGTCTTTTTATCGCTGGATGGGATCTATGTATTGGGAACTCCAGCTCAAAAGATAATGTAGAGCAATTTGTCTTTTTTTGGCAACCGCTTTCCAGATAAATTCGATAACGGTTTTGTAACGCAGTGTTTATCCCCTGTTTTATAAAGCTTTGCCCGTCGGCAACCTATTGCCAATCTCACGCAATTTCGTCAATTTACAGATAGCTATCTATTAATTTGGCAATCGAATGCCGAATTTCGCCGCACCCGCCGGCGTTGTCTCAGCCTGGGACAAGCCGCAAAAAATAAATTAAATGTCTATACAGTTATTTCATGTCTAAGCGACCAAACATACTTTTCATAATGTGTGATGACCACACCACCCAAGCCATTAGTGCATACGGCAGCAAAATCAATCAGACTCCGCAAATTGACCGCATCGCACAGCGCGGCGCCAAACTAAACAACGCATTTTGCACCAACTCAATTTGTGCACCAAGTCGGGCGGCAATTCTCACAGGCACTTACAACCACGTAAACCATGTGCGTACCATCTGGGAAGATTTGGACAACACCAAGCCCACTTTTATTGGCGACCTAAAAGCGGGCGGCTATAAAACCGCGATCTTTGGTAAGTGGCATCTCGGGCACGGCCCCAAGAGTGATCCGGTTAATTTTGATGCTTGGGAAGTTCTGCCCGATCAAGGCGACTACATCGACCCAGTGTTTATAACGGCCGAGGGTAAAAAGCAATACCCCGGATATGTCACGACAATTACCACCGATTTGGCCATCGACTGGCTAGACACTGTTTCTGATGACGAACCTTTTTGCCTCCTGGTTCATCACAAGGCGCCCCATTTGCCTTGGATCCCCGATGAAAAACATAAAAATCTCTACGCCGACATCGACATCCCTGAGCCTGAGACTTTGCACGAAGACCTCACAAATCGCGTTGAAGGGGTCAAAAACGCAAAAATGAACATCTACAAGCACATGCCTAAATATGTGGTGAAGCTGAAAACTGGCGATATCGCGCCTGACCTGCCTCAGCGTGAGGGTCAGAGCTGGGGTTACCAGCTCTACATCAAGGACTACCTGCGCTGCGTGGCCTCAATCGATGAAAATACCGGCCGACTTCTCGATTATCTCGAAGAGCGCGGTCTGGCTGACGACACTTTGATTGTCTACACCTCAGATCAGGGGTTTTTTCTGGGCGAGCACTCTTGGTTCGACAAGCGCTACATGTACGACGAGTCAATTCGAATGCCACTTTTGATGAGCTATCCAAACGGCATCAAAGCTGGCACCGTGGTTGATGAGATTGTGACAAACGTCGACTTCGCTAAAACCTTCTGCGAATTTGCCGGAGTCGAAGTGCACGACGGAACCCAGGGTCGCAGCTTCAAGGCTCTGTTAGAAAAAGAAGAAGTCCCCGATTGGCCAGATGCCATGTACTACCGCTATTGGGAACATGACGATCCGATTCATGCAGCATGCGCCCACTACGGAATTCGCACTCATGACTACAAGTTGATCTGCTACTACTCGGATGGCATGGGGCTTGAAGCGACAGGGCCGGCGCGGTACCCGATTCAGTGGGAACTCTTCGATCTCAAAGCTGACCCAATGGAGCTTCGGAGTGTCTACGGGGAACCGGAATATTTGCAGATTCAAGAATCACTGACAGAAAAATTGCACAAGCTGCAACGAGAAGTCGGTGACGAGCCCTTTTACCCTGGTGCCAAAGCTGAGGCCGTGAAACTCAAAGGCCTCGATTTCAGCTTCCTAAAAGACTTTTTATAACCTCGGAGTTCAAGTGCCAGAATCAAGTTGTTGTTCACCATCTCGAGATAGCGATGCATCCGTTTCTGCTAGCGGTCAATATTTGGGCGGCAATGCAGACGAAATCGAATTGATTGAAATAAATCAAACTGCGTTCAAAATGGGATCCTCCTCGACTCATGTTTTTCATGCGGATGGCGAATCGCCGGTGCGTGATGTGAGGGTAAACCCATTTTTGATCTCGACAACCACGGTGACCAATCGTCAGTTTGAGCAGTTTGTGAAGGCCACTGGCTATGAAACCGATGCCGAAAAATTTGGTTGGTCTTTCGTTTTTGAAGGTCTGGTGCCCGATGTCGATCTCGAGATTTCAGTCCGCGGTCGCTTGGCACATCCAAATTGGTGGCTTGCTGTAAACGGCGCAAATTGGCGAGCGCCGTTCGGGCCCAGTAGCACTATCGCTGACCACTTAGATCATCCGGTGGTGCAGGTTAGCTGGAATGACGCTGTTGCGTTCGCCGGGTGGGCTGGCCTTCGACTCCCGAGCGAGGCCGAATGGGAAATTGCAGCCAGGGGTGGATTGGAACAAAAGATTTATCCTTGGGGCGACGATTTTGATCATGAAAACCCACCCGCCAACATTTGGCAGGGCAACTTCCCCGATCAAAATCTGTTGCTAGATGGGTACTTGGCAACGGCACCTGCAAAATCTTTTGAGCCAAACAATTTTGGTCTATACAACTGCGTAGGCAACGTATGGGAATGGACTAGCGACTCGTGGCAGGGTAGGCCCGACCACAAGGTGACTAAGGGTGGCTCATACCTTTGCCACGATTCTTACTGCAATCGATACCGGGTAAGCGCTAGAACTTCAACTTCGACAGACTCAACACTTTGCCACACTGGATTTCGGGTAGCCGGAGACATTTAATGGCGAGACCAAAAGGTAACCAGGAGCAAACTGCGGTTCGAAAATTCGAAATCTTAGAGGCCGCCTACCAATTTTTTTCCAAGAACGGTTACAACAACACGTCGCTGGCCGACATCGGCGCCGCCTGCGGAGTTACGGCATCCGCTATCGTGCACCACTTCAATTCGAAGGCGGAACTATTAGAGGCGGTCTTAGAACTGCGGGATAAAAATAGAATCCAGGGAGATCTCGCCAATCTTTCTGGCCTGCCAATCCAATTTTTCGCCGCCTGGTTGAGCCTTGTTGAAATAAGTGAGACTGAGCCGGGATTGGTTGAACTTTTTAGTCACCTCTCAGCGGAAGCCACAAATTCTGACCACCCGGCACACGACTATTTTTCGAATAGGTATCAGAGGGTGGTTGCTATGACCACCCACGCCTTCGAATCAGCTGCGAATAGCGGTTTACTCGCCAGTAGTGCGGCTCCAGAAAAACTCGCTGTTGCAATGATAGCGCTGGTTAATGGAGCTCAGCAAGCATGGCTTTATGACAAAACTCAACTAATCGAGGATGCACTAAACCTTTTCCTGGCTTCAATTTTTACTGAGGCAGCCCATCAAAAAATTACTGGTTCCATGCAGTAGCTAGCTCTAGTGTGTCTTCACGTCAAGCAATATTTCGCTTACCAGCTGAGCAACTGGTTTGGTGCCATCGAATCTGGCCCCTGGTTCGTGCTTTGCCAACGGATCCATGATCGCAAACTGCGCGGCCAAAAGTGGTTTACGTGAAAATTCACCGACCACATCACCGTCGCTGAGGCGTGCAGCCAGCACCGAACGAGGGGCGTCTAATTGAGCAAAGCGAACACGACGAATCTCTTTATTGATCAACTCACGATAACTGCGTTTCAGAAGTGAGGCACCGATTACGACATTTCCCGACTGAAGCTCACCGATGATGTTGGCAATCCACGGGTCTCGATCGTCATCGCTAAGCGGGGTACCCTTTGCCATTTTTTCAAGGTTGGCTGAAGGGTGAAGGGCATCGCCATCGACATATCGAACACCAAGTTTTTCAGCTAGTGCCCGACCGACTGTCGACTTACCTGAACCTGCCGGCCCAATTACCAAAACCTGGATTCCCATTGCGACCCCTTACCTCTGTGGCACCACTCTGTGCCTTCTTAGAAAACCATAAGGCAGTTAATGTTTCACCCGAATTACTTTTTGTTTCATGGTGAAAAAACTCGAAAAACATACCTTGTATTTCCCGCGAGAAGATTTCGGTCACTGCCGTCGTCCTAGACTCGCAGATGTGCGACCTGAACAAAAAGACCTGCTGCGCGGCTACATCTATACCCTGGTTGCAGTTACCGGCTTCGGTGGAACCTTCATCGCGGTCAGTTTGGGTTTGCAGAGCTTCGACCCGATCACAATGAGCATGGGCCGTGTGATCCCAGCCGGTATCGGGGCAGTAATCGCATTACTGCTAATGCGCGCTCCGCTCTTGCCACCTAGGGAAGCATTCCCACAAATTCTTGGGGTCACCGGAGGCGTTGTCATCGGTTTTCCACTGCTCACCTCACATGCGCTAACCGCAGTTCCGGCTGGTGACGCGGGCGTTATAGGCGCGATAGCGCCATTTGCACTCGGTCTTCTAGCTATCTTGCTCGGCTATAAAAAACCAAATCCCCTGTTTTGGGTTGCTGCGGCCATAGCAACCGTGGCGGCAATGGCGTTGGCCATCCTAAGGAATAATGGTGACCTCGGCGGCGGAACTGCCTGGGGATACCTAGCGCTTCTGGGTGCAATGTTTGCTGGGGCAACCGGGCATATCTCGGGTAACAAGCTGGCGGCCCGGTACAACTCGTTTCAGGTACTGTGTTGGGCTGTGATTATTTCGGCGCCAATTCAGCTACCGATTGCTCTGATAAACCTCTCGCTGAACCCAATCGACGAAATGCCTTCTGCAGCATCAATCGGTGGCTACCTATACGCGAGTCTTTTTTCGGTGCTAATCGGAAACTTCTTGATGAACCTTGGCTACTTCAAAATCGGACTGATTAAAGGTTCGCAACTTTCGCTACTTAACCCGATTGTCACCCTGATTTTGGCATGGCTCGTTTTGAATCAGGCCGTAACCTGGGGAACTTGGCTGGCCGCGGGCGTGATTATCGGTGCGGTTGCGTGGAGTCAAAGAATCAAATAGCTGATTTATGCCCAGCGGTCGGAAAGGTAATCTGCAGTCACCCTGCGGACAGTGCCTGAACGAGAACGAAGAATTACCGAATCGGTGCGCACATAATTTCCAATGCGACTGACGCCTCTAACCAACATGCCGTCGGTTACTCCAGTGGCAACAAAATACGTGTTGTCGCTACTGACTAAGTCATCCTGCTCGAAAATACGCTCGAGTGAATGCCCAGCTGCCTTGACTTTCACAAGTTCGGCCTCCGACTGGGGGCTAATCCGAGTCTGCATGAAGCCACCAAGTGCCTTGGTGGCGCAAGCGGAGATGGTCCCCTCAGGCGCCCCACCGACGCCGAGAAGCAGGTCAATATTTCCTTCGCCGGTGACCGCGTGAATTCCGGCGGCAACATCGCCATCTAGAAATAATCGTGTTCGAGCTCCGGCGCTGCGCACCTCATCCATCAGGGGCTGGTGTCTTGGTCGATCAATCATTGCAACGGTAATGTCGGCGACCGGCTTACCCAGTTTTTTGGCAAGTTCACGAATGTTGTCGCCAACAGACTGGTCGAGACTTACAACTCCGCGGCCAGCAGCAGATGTGATCAGTTTGTCCATATAAAAGACATCTTGCGGGTTGTACATCGAGCCGCGTTCGGCAACAGCGATGACTGAAATTGCGTGCCCACGACCGGCGGCTGTAAGGCTTGTTCCGTCTACCGGATCAACCGCGATGTCGCACTGCGGGCCGTTACCGGTGCCAACCACTTCGCCATTGAATAGCATCGGGGCTTCGTCTTTTTCACCCTCACCGATGACAACGGTGCCAGAAAAATCTACGGTGTTCAGAAATGCACGCATGGCATCAACAGCCGATTTATCGGCGGCATTTTTGTTGCCGCGGCCAATTTGTTTGCTGGCTTCAATTGCAGCAGCTTCGGTGGCTCGCACCAATTCCATGCCGAGGTTGCGGTCTGGTTTCTGAGACATCGTTGTCCCTTTCTTCTGCGGTTCGGCTGGTGACTACCTAACCAGTTCGAGCATGTCGTGGCGCACAATAATTGCGTCGCGGCCTGGGCCAACACCAATGGCCGAAATGCGAGCACCGCTGATTTTCTCGAGGGCCACGATGTAATCCTGGGCGTTCTTTGGCAGCTCTTCAAAGCTGCGCGCAGTGCTGATGTCTTCGCTCCAACCTGGGAAGTTTTCGTAAATTGGTTTTGCGTGGTGGAAGTCGGTTTGCGAAACCGGCATCTCATCGAAACGCTTTCCGTCAACTTCGTAGGCTACGCAGACTGGAATTTCTTTTAGTCCAGTTAGCACATCTAACTTTGTCAGCACAAAGTCGGTTACACCATTGATGCGGGCCGAGTAACGCGCAATTGGAGCGTCGTACCATCCGCAGCGACGTGGGCGACCGGTGGTGGTGCCGAATTCGAAGCCGGTGGCTCGCAAGAATTCGCCCGATTCGTCAAACAGTTCGGTAGGGAATGGGCCTGACCCGACTCGGGTGGTGTAGGCCTTTACGATGCCGATCACGGTCTTGAATTCAGCTGGGCCAATTCCCGAACCAGTCGACGCACCGCCGGCAGTTGAGTTAGATGAAGTCACAAAAGGATAGGTGCCGTGATCGACGTCAAGCATGGTTGCCTGGCCTCCTTCGAACAGCACGGTCTTATTTTCGGCGAGCGCCTCGTGTAGCTCGAAAGCGGTGTCGGCGACCATTGGGCGCAGGCGCTCTGCGTAGCTAAGTAGTTCAGAGACAACCTCTTCGGCCCGAATTGCGGCGCGGTTGTAAACCTTGGTTAGCAGGTTGTTTTTGCTTACCAAAGCGGCCTCAACTTTTTGACGAAGAATGCTCTCGTCGAAGAGGTCTTGAACTCGGATGCCGATGCGGTTGATCTTGTCAGCGTAGGTTGGGCCGATTCCGCGGCCGGTGGTACCGATCGCGCGCTTGCCCAAAAAGCGCTCTGAAACTTTGTCAACGGTGACGTTGTAAGGGGTGATGATGTGGGCATTGGCCGATACGCGAAGCTTTGAGGTGTCGATGCCGCGAGCGTTTAGGGCTTCGATTTCTTGGAACAGCACGCTCAGGTCGATAACTACACCGTTTGAAATAACCGGGATGACACCGGGGGTAAGAATGCCTGATGGCAGCAGGTGAAGTGCGTATTTTTCGTTACCGATAACCACGGTGTGACCGGCGTTGTTTCCGCCGTTGAACTTAACCACATAGTCAATGTGTTCGGCCAAAAGGTCGGTGGCTTTGCCTTTGCCTTCGTCGCCCCACTGGGCACCAATAATTACAACCGCAGGCATAGTTCACCCTCGTTTCAGATTCGGGGAGTGAAGCGCGATGTGCGCTTACCACCCAAGTTTAGTGCCGATGCCAGCCGGTGGCTATCCCAGTTATCCACAGATTTCAGAATGCCAGCTCACATTTGATGACACTCAGCGACCATGGGATATGGCTATTGACTTGCAAATAAAATCAGATAATCTGACAAACATGAGAGACATGTCGGTGACCGAAGTGGCGCGAAATTTCTCAGCCGTGATGGCCGAGGTAGAGGCCGGCGAAGAAATTCGCCTGTTCAAAGGCAAACGTGAAGTTGGTCGTTTAGTGCCACCTAAAGATCGAGTTCCAAATGGTGCCGCCTTCAAAGCTGCCTTGCTAAAGGCACAAGCCGATGGGCTATTCGGTGACGAAGAGTTTGCCGATGCCCTTCAAGAGGTTGTTGAGTGGCGCTATCACCCTATGAACTATCAGACCGACCCTTTCGAGGAAAACTATGACTAATCTGGTGATCCTTGATACCTCGATTTTGATTGCCGTCGAACGGGGTCACCTAAATGTCGCAGAGGTCTTTAGCCCAAGCGATGAATACATCATCACATCGATTGCGATAGCAGAGTATTCCGCGGGCATGTCGGCCATATCATCGCCCGCTAGAAAGGCCAGAGCAGCAGACAAATTAGCCCTGATGGAAACATTCTGTGAAACCAGGAACTTCACGCGACTTGAGGCGGTCGAATTTGCCAAGTTATCGGCTTTCACGAAAATGCAGCGAAAACCTAGAACCCAATTCGATTTGGCAATTGCCGCGCACGCCCTAGTTGAGAACGCGATTATTCTCACTCGAGACTCTCGAGCTGCCTTCCATGAGCTTCCGGGGGTTCAAGTCAGAATTCTTTGACGTGTTGCATGACCCACTGGTGCATAGTGATTGCCGCAGCAGCCGAGGCATTGATCGAACGGGTCGAACCAAACTGAGTGATTTCAAGCACAACGTCTGCTGCCTCAATTGCAGCATCGCTAAGCC
>JBEGRV010000037.1:0-8990 GCA_041180285.1 Actinomycetota bacterium | reverse complement strand
GTGATTTTGCTCAGCGACACCTCAGTGATGTCAAGTTCATGTTTGGCAATTAACGAGAGCAGTAGATCAAATGGCCCCTCGAAGTTTCCGAGGTTTAGTTCAAAAGCTGGGCTTTTGTCGGCGACTTCGAGCTGCTGGCTATGGGGCGCAGCCACGAACCACTAACTCTCTGGCTACCGTGCGGTAGGCATTGGCAGCCTCAGAACCCGGTGCAAAATTGGTAATTGGTGTTTGAGCCACGGTGGCATCTGGGAACTTTACGGTTCGGTTGATTACGCTGCGGAAGACTTTGTCTCCAAACGCATCATGCAAACGATCAAGCACCTCGCGCGAGTGCAAAGTACGTGCGTCATACATCGTGGCAAGAATTCCATCTAGCTGAAGGGTCGGGTTGAGCCCTTCTTTGACCTTGTTCACGATGTCTTCGAGGATGGCTACACCGCGAAGCGCAAAAAACTCAGTAGCTAGCGGAATGATCACTCCGTGGGCAGCAGTCAGAGCGTTGACAGTTAGCAGCCCCAGCGAAGGCTGGCAGTCGACGATGATTACGTCGTATTCGTCAACCAGCGGTCGCAAGACTCTGGACAAAATTTGTTCTCGAGCGATTTCATTAACCAGCTTCATCTCCGCTGCTGAAAGCTCAATGTTCGCAGGGATAACGTCTAGATTTTCAACCGATGTGTGCTGCACCGCTGACTTTGGGTCAAGGTTGCGGTCGAGCATTAGGTCGTAGATGGTGAGCGCATCGTGAGAATTCACAGCGAGACCAGCAGATAGTGCTCCCTGAGGGTCAAAGTCAACCAGCAAAACTTTTCTACCGTATTCGGCGAGCGCCGCTGCAGTATTGATTGAAGTGGTGGTCTTGCCCACTCCACCTTTTTGGTTGCACATCGCGATAATTCGCGCTGGTCCGTGGGAGGCTAGCGGCTTTGGAGTGGGAAAACGCTTGTCAGCGACCTTGGTCATGATTCCTCCCGAAATTACTAGCTGCCCTTTAGCCTAGCGTCGATTCTGCCTGTCACCGTGCACGCGGATGGGCATTTAGGTAAGCGTCTCTAAGCGCGTGGGCTGTCACCAGCGTGTAAATCTGAGTGGTAGTTACCGAGGCATGCCCGAGTAACTCTTGAACCACTCGCACGTCGGCTCCGCCCTCGAGTAAATGGGTGGCAAATGAATGCCTAAATGTGTGCGGCGATACCTCGCGAACCAATTCGGCTCGTTCAGCTGCAGCCTGGATAACCGCCCAGACAGATTGGCGTGAGAGCCGGCCGCCGAGTTGATTCAAAAATAGGGCCGGTGAACCCTTGCCCTGGGTGAGAGTAGGCCGAACTCTGGTCAGGTAATTCTGCACTGCCAACTGCGCGAAACTGCCAACCGGAACTATTCGTTCTTTAGACCCTTTGCCGAATAGGCGAACGATGTTTCCGTCGATGATGTCATCTACGTCTAGCGAGACCAATTCTGATACTCGCGCCCCTGTCGCGTATAGAAATTCAAGAATTGCCCGATCACGGTAACGAATTAATTCGGTGGGATCTTCGCTACCTGGGGCCGGCCCTGAAGCCTCTAAAAGTCGCTCCATTTCGCTAATTGAGATTGCCTTAGGCAACCTGCGTTGCTGTTTTGGAGGCTTAACCTTGGCCGCGGGATCAAGCTGGGTAATGTTTTCGTCTAGCAGGAATCGGTGAAACCCCTTGATTGCCGCTAACTGCCGAGCTGTTGATGCTGGGCTGAGAGCCTGCCTTTGGCTCAACCACAACCGAAATTCTGTAATCGTAGTCGGGTCGACATCAATCACATCAACAACCTCGCGCTCGGCTAAATACCGCAGGTATTTTTCTAAATCGCGACGATAAGCAAGCTCAGTGTTCTTTGCGAGGCCTCGTTCAATAGCCAGATGCCTCAGGTATCGCTCGACAAAAATCGCAATAGCCACAGTGCTCGCTAGATTTCTATCGAACGTTTTGCCCAGAGTGCGAGAACTGCAACCACTAAACTCGGGCTTTTCATGTCAGATTTCAGAACAGATTTGACGCATTCAGCCAGTGGAACCCATTGGGTTTCTAGATCTCGTTCTTCACCCTCGAGTTCTATGTTGTGGCCAATAAATTCAAGAGACTCGGCCAAGTAGACGTGAATAGTCTCATCATTGCCGCCTGGAGTGGTGTGAAAGGCAATCAGTGGTTCCAGTTTTTGTGCTCGATAACCGGTTTCTTCAAGTAGTTCGCGCTGAGCAGTGACCGCAAGATTTTCACCCTCGATGTCTCGAAGCCCTGCAGGAATTTCCCAGAGCCGAGATCTGACCGGATGACGGTACTGATTGATCAGTAGAACTTCATCCTGATGATTGACAGCCAGCACAGCAACTGCTCCGGGATGTCTAACGAATTCTCGCGTCAACTCGCCGTCTAAATATTCAAACCGCTCCCGCACCACATCCCAGACCATGCCTTTCAGCACCAATTCTGAATTCAGAATGTTTGGCGCTAAAGCTATGTCTTTGGGCATTGGTTACTGGGTTTGCTCAGCAAATAGTTTGTTGGCAGCTTTACGCTCGATGGCGGCCTCGATCAAACCATAGAAAAGCGGATGAGCCTTTGTAGGCCGTGATTTGAACTCTGGATGCGCCTGAGTTGCAACATAGTAAGGGTGAACCTCGGATGGAAGCTCGACAAATTCAACCAGATGATCATCTGGCGAGGTGCCAGAGAAAACCAAACCGGCAGCCGCAATTTGATCACGGTAGGTGTTGTTTACCTCGTAGCGATGACGGTGTCTCTCACTGACAAGTTCGCTGCCGTACACCCTCGCAACGGTTGATCCTGGCTTTAGCTTCGCCTCGTAGGTACCGAGTCGCATGGTGCCGCCTAGGTCTCCGGCCGCCAAAATATCTACCTGCTCGGCCATTGTTGCGATTACTGGATATTTAGCCTCGGGTTCAAACTCGGTCGATGATGCGCCCTCAAGACCAACCATATTTCTCGAGTACTCAATGACCATGCACTGTAATCCAAGGCACAAACCTAGGGTTGGGATCTTGTTTTCACGGGCAAACTTAAGCGCCCCAAGCTTGCCTTCAATGCCGCGAACGCCGAAACCGCCGGGGACACAAACCGCATCGACGTCACTCAATGCCGCCTCTGCACCTGCCTCAGTTTCACAATCGTCAGACGCGATCCACTTGATGGTCACTTTTGCGGAATTTGCGAACCCTCCGGCTCGAAGCGCTTCGGTGACCGAGAGATAAGCGTCGGGCAAATCAATGTACTTTCCAACCAGGCCAACTTTGACCTCATGCTTCGGGTGATGCACTGCCTCAAGCACACCTGCCCAGCGACTCCAGTCAACATCGGCGGCATTTAGCCCGAGCTTCTCAATGATGTAAGAGTCGAGCCCCTCGTTGTTGACCACGGTTGGGATGTCGTAAATGCTTGACGCGTCTGCCGCGTTGACCACGGCTTTTACGTCGATGTCGGTCATCAGCGCAATTTTGCTCTTGATTGAATCTGGAAGTGGTCGATCTGAGCGACACACGACAGCGTCTGGCTGAATTCCGATTGATCTTAGGGTTGCCACCGAATGCTGAGTCGGTTTGGTCTTCAACTCACCTGACGGCCCAAGATACGGCACCAGCGAAACGTGAACATAGAACACATTGTCACGACCAACTTCGTGACGAACCTGACGAGCGGCCTCAAGGAAGGGCTGAGACTCGATGTCACCAACGGTTCCACCAATTTCAGTGATGATCACGTCAGGCTTTGGGGTTTCGTTCGCCTGAAGCCTCATTCTGCGTTTGATCTCATCGGTGATGTGCGGAATAACCTGCACGGTTTCACCGAGGTACTCACCTCGGCGCTCGCGTGCAATTACCGTTGAGTAAATCTGGCCGGTGGTTACGTTTGCCGCCTGGCTGAGATCGACGTCGAGGAAGCGCTCGTAGTGACCGATGTCGAGGTCTGTTTCAGCACCGTCTTCGGTGACAAACACTTCACCGTGCTGAAACGGGTTCATAGTTCCCGGGTCGACGTTTAGATATGGGTCAAGTTTTTGCATAACTACCCTCAGGCCGCGTGCCCTGAGTAGGTTGCCAAGTGATGAAGCGGTAAGCCCTTTACCGAGCGAAGATGCAACACCTCCGGTGACGAAAATATGTCTTGTGATTCCGGGGTCCATTGCATCTGCCATGGAATTACATCCTACCAGCAGCTCAGGAGAAGCCGGTTTCGATAATGCGTGTTTGCCGATTAGTTATGGCGGAAATCTTGAGCCAACTGCAACAGCTCAATCGCGTGTTCAAGAGCCGATGGCGAATCAGGTAAGCCACTTAGCATGCGAGCTAGCTCACGCTCACGATTTATGCCTTCGGCCAGCCCCACACCGCTAACCGTATGAGAATCGCTGACACTTTTTTCAACCGTTAGCTGTCGGTCGGCAAAAGCTGCTACCTGGGCTAAATGCGTAACCACAATTACCTGAGCTGATTTAGCCAATTTGGCTAATCTGCGACCAACCTCAATCGCTGCAGAGCCACCAACACCAGCGTCGACCTCATCAAAAATAAAGGTGGGCACCGAGCTTCCCTTGGCCAAAACCACCTCGATGGCAAGCATGATTCTGGAGAGCTCGCCGCCACTAGCGCCTTTACCTAAAGGACGAGGCTCTGCGCCGGGATAGCTGGATAGCAAAATTGAAATCTGATCTTGCCCATAACCACCGAATTGATCAGGACTAATCTCAATTACCAAACTGGCTCCGGGCATTGCCAGCGATTTGAGTTCTTGGTTGACCTCGGCAACTAGATTTTCAGCAGCCTGTTTACGCAAGCTGGTTAGCAAATCTGCTTTTTGCTTGAGCTGGTCAAAATACTTGGCCAACTCTTCTTCGATTCGAGTTATCGCCAAATCGCCCTGGTCTAGA
Organism: Actinomycetota bacterium; assembly: GCA_041180285.1. Lineage (GTDB taxonomy): Bacteria > Actinomycetota > Actinomycetes > Actinomycetales > Microbacteriaceae > Rhodoluna. The sequence continues at coordinate 4,070 of JBEGRV010000037.1, read as the reverse complement.
TTCTCCAGCTCAGTTTTAGCTTGCTCACGGTAAGCAAGTATTTCTTCAACGCTTTCGCCGAATCTTCGCTGTAAATCCGTGAACTTGGACCTTCGCGACTGCAACAGCTCAATGTCATTTTCACCTTCCACCTCTAATGAAATTAGAAATGAACCGAGTTGCGAAGAAATCTCTCGAGCCTCTGCTTCGAGTTGGCTTAGCCGCGCTGCTAACTCGGTGAGTTCAGCGTTTACTCTGCCCGCCTGTTCTAGTTGTTTTCTCGCCTGCCCCAGTAGGGCGGTCGCCGCGTCGGAATCATCCGAAGTTAGCGCCTCATGGGCAACTGAAACGGCAGATCTGAGTGACTCAAGGTTGTTCAATAGCTCAATTTTCTCGAGCAGAGTGTCGGGCTCTCCGGGCTGAGGGTTAACGTTGTCGATTCTATTGATCGCATCTGCTAACTCTTCAGCCCGAGAATCTCGATTTGAGAGTGTCTGCTTCAGGCCCTCTAGTTTTCTGGCCGTTGACTGCCACAGCTCGAATGTCACACGATAAGAATCGAGGGCCGCGCCGAGTGTTGGCCCTGCATAGGAATCAAGAGCCTGGCGTTGCGCCACTGAAGACTTGAGTCTGATTTGATCAGATTGGCCATGAATAACCACCAGATGCTCAGCTAAATCTGAAAGCAGATTGACAGGAGCCGCCATTCCGTTGACGCTGGCCCGAGATCTGCCTTCGGCAGTCAGCGAACGATTGACAATTAATTCGCCACTCTCAATGTCAGCGACCAATTCACCTAATCTTTCGGCGAGTGCCTCGTTGTCTGGAAGCTGCCATCGCCCCTCTACGTAGGCTTGAGGTTGAGTTGACCTAACCACGGAAGAGTCAGCTCGATCGCCCAACAACAGTCCAAGAGCAGTTAGAACCATGGTTTTGCCAGCGCCAGTTTCACCGGTAAGCGCGGTAAAACCGCTTGAAAACTCAAGTCTGGACTGTTCAATTACACCGAGGTCTCGAATGTAAATTTCTTCAATCATTTAGGCTCTCTCAGCTGCCGAATTTCCTCGCCAACCAGTTACCGGCAGAGCAAATTTGCTGACTAGACGTTCAGTGAAAGTTATCGGATGAAGTCTCGCCAGCCGAACTGGCAAATAGGATCGGGTGATTTCTACTCGTGCACCCAGGGGCAGCTCGCTGCTTCTTCGACCGTCACACCAGAGCACACCGGTTCCAGCACTTCGTTGTAGCACCTCTATCGCCATCAAGCTTTCAGGTGGAACTACCAGAGGTCTGGCAAATAGGGCATGCGCACTGAGCGGCACTAAAAGCAACGCGTCTACACTGGGCCAAACCACTGGCCCGCCCGCAGAGAAGGCATAGGCGGTAGACCCTGTTGGTGTTGAAACAACAATGCCGTCGCAGCCAAAACTTGACAGCGGTTGCCCTTCAACCTCGATTACCACCTCGAGCATTCGCTCTCTAGCGCTTTTCTCAACCGTGGCCTCGTTTAGCGCCCAGGTGCGATAAACCTCGCGCCCTTCGACCGAAACCACCACGTCTAGAGTGCTTCTCTCTTCAATAACAAAATCTTTGGCAATTACTCGGGCTACTGCCTCTGCAAGTTCTTCTCGCTCGGTCTCGGCGAGAAAACCGACATGCCCCAGGTTGATGCCTAGCAGCGGCACCGCGGCCGTGCGCACTATCTCTGCAGCCTTGAGAATAGTTCCGTCACCGCCCAAGACAATGACCAACTCAAGTTTTGCCGGGTCAAAGTTGAACTCTTCAACTGACGCGATAACTGAGCTTGGAGCACCCTGGCTCTCGACAACTCGACGATACTCACTGATGTCGGCCGCCGTCATAACCGGCGTGATTCCGCTGTTTATAAGTTGCTCGCAGACGTATAGCCCAGCCTGCACAGTCTCATCGCGACGGGTGTGCGAAACGATCAAAATTTTCACTTTGTCTCCTTCGCGATTTGGGCGATTCGGTTTTCCCATTGTGACTTATTTCTGGGTTCGTTTTTACTTATCCACAATAAGTATTCAAGGTTTCCATGTGTTCCCGGAAGTTCCGAAAGCGCTAATCCTCTAATGCCTAACCCGAGTCGGATTGCTTCGTCAACGACCTGGTTGATGGCAAATGCACGTAGCCGGTGGTCATTGACCAGGCCATTTGCGCTCAGCGATTGCTTACCTACTTCAAATTGTGGTTTGATCAGCAAAACATATTCAGCGTTTGGTGCGACCTTAAGAATTGGTTCTAGCACTAAAGTCAGCGAGATAAAAGATAAGTCGCCAACTACTAGCTCGATGTTCGGCAAAGACTCAACAGTTACCCCCAAGGCTTTCGCAAGGGTCTCAGGAGAAAGTTCACGGGCGTTGAAGCCCTCAATGCAACTGACTTTCGGGTTCTTTCGAAGCTCGGGTACCAGTTGATCGTGACCGACATCGAGTGCGATTACCTTGGCAATCCCCCGACGCAACAAAACATCGGTAAAGCCACCGGTTGATGCGCCAACGTCCAAAGCTGTTTTGTCTCGCGGATCTAACTCGCCAAAAACATCGAGCGCTTTGGCCAGCTTGTGCCCAGCACGAGAAACATAATCGTTTGACTCTAGAACCGAAATTTTGCTGTCTTCAGTTACATTCTGAGCAGCTTTACGCGCAATTTTAGAATCAAGAAAAACCCGATCCGCCTCGATTAGCTCAACCGCATGTTTTCTTGATCGGGCCAGAGATCGATCAACCAGCGCAACGTCTAGACGCAACTAATTCGCGCCCAATTCAGTTTCAAGCTGATCGCGAAGTTGATTGAACCTAGCCGGCTGCTCTTCAATCGGCAGCGAGGAAATTTCCTCAATTTCGGCAAGAACCTGTGCCTCAAACTCTTGATTTTGCTCTGACATACCTAAAGCCTATTCGTAAAGGGCAGCTTCTACATCGAGACCGTATATCGGCGTCGACGAATTCCATATCAAAGCAGAGGCCGCCTTCAGTGCATCAACTGATTTTGGATCACCCAAGGTAACCAAAACCTTGGTGCCCAATAGTTCCACTTCAGCCTCGCCGCAGCGAAAACCACGTTTGGTTGCTTTTGGAAATTGATAACCCTTGGTCAAATCCAGCAAATTTTCAATAATGTAGGTCGGCCTTGCCTCAGGTTTGGCCGCCAAAATTTCTTTACGGGTGCAAACTCCCGTCAGTACCAGGGCAGAGTCAATTCCCGCTCGATTTGCGCCAGTGATGTCGGTGTCAAGTCGGTCTCCCACAAATAGCGGTTTTTTTGCCCCGAAGTGATCGATAGCTGTTTTATATATTGCTGGTTCAGGTTTTCCAGCAACTACAGGTAGCTGCCCAACGGCAGTATGCACAGCGGAAATAAGCGTTCCGTTGCCGGGAGCTAGCCCGCGATCCTGTGGAATAGTCCAGTCTGAATTGGTAGCAACCCAGATAGCACCCCGTTGAATTGCATAGGCCGCCTCGGCCAAATTTCGCCACGCGACATCAGGGGCAAAGCCCTGGATCACCGCAGCCGGGGTATCGTCAGCGGAATCTACAACTTGGAAGCCGAACTGCGAAACCCTAGACCGTAGGCCCTCACCACCGACCACAAGCACTTTGCTTCCAGCAGGAACCAGGCTCTCCAATAATTGAGCCCCGGTCAACGCGGATCCGATGATGTCGTCGGGGTTAGTTTCTAAACCGAAACTCAAAAGTTGTTCTGCGATTGTTTCTGGTTTTCTTGAAGAGTTGTTGGTGACATAGCCGACCGGAATACCCGACCTCTTCAGTTGGGAAATTACCTCGACGGCGAATTCAATTGCATTTTTACCCTCGTAAACAACACCATCTAGATCAGCAAGCAACACATCGTATGTCGACCAAATCTTAGTCACGCCTACCCCAGTCACGATTGCGGCTTCCCTCTCGGTTTACCCGCTTAGGCGAATCTGCATAAGACCCAGATCGTCTTTGCGGCGCAGAATTGCCAGATTCGCTTCCCCGATTTGAGCGGTTGCCCCGTTCATCACGTCCTCCGCGATCTTGACGGTTACCTCGCTCTTCGCGGTTACCTCGCTCTTCGCGGTT
>JBEGRV010000036.1:0-9038 GCA_041180285.1 Actinomycetota bacterium | reverse complement strand
TCAGGCAGCCAGAAGTTTTGGGTCAGACGGTTCCAGACATCTAGGTCTACTGGGTCTTCGATGCGGTTCCAGTTGATTGGGCGGCTGATTAGCTTCACAGTCATTTCTTTTCCCTCTGTCTTCTAAAGCATGCAGCTAACGCAGGTTTCAACCTCGGTACCGGTTAGAGCCTGCTGGCGGATGCGAATGTAGTAAATGGTCTTGATACCCTTGCGCCACGCGTAAATCTGCGCGCGGTTGATGTCGCGGGTGGTGGCGGTGTCTTTGAAGAACAGGGTTAGTGACAGGCCCTGGTCAACGTGCTGGGTTGCTACCGCGTAGGTGTCGATGATGGCGTCTGGGCCAACCTCGTAGGCATCTTCGTAGTATGGCCAGGTCTCTTCTGACAAGAATGGAGCTGGGTAGTAGACACGTCCAAGCTTGCCCTCTTTGCGAATCTCGATGCGAGAAGCAATTGGGTGAATCGAGCTGGTCGAGTTGTTGATGTACGAGATTGATCCGGTTGGCGGCACAGCCTGAAGGTTCTGGTTGTAAATTCCGTACTTCATAACTGAGGCCTTTAGCTCTGCCCAGTCTTCTTGAGTCGGAATTGCGATGTTTGATTGCTCAAACAGCTCTTTAACCTTTGGTGTTGCCGGAGCCCAAACAGCATCGGTGTACTTGTCAAAATATTCACCGGTCGCATACTTCGAGTTTTCGAAGTTGTGGAATGCAGACTTGCGCTCAATGGCCAATTTGTTTGAGGCCTTGATTGCGTGATAAACCACGGTGTAGAAGTACATGTTGGTGAAGTCAAGTGCTTCTTCACTGCCGTAGTGCATCTTTTCGCGAGCCAGGTAGCCGTGCAGGTTCATCTGGCCCAAGCCGATTGCGTGCGACTTGTGGTTTCCATCTGAAATTGAACGAACCGACTCGATGTTTGACTGATCTGAAACGGCGGTCAGGGCACGAATTGAAGTCTCGATGGTCTTGCCGAAGTCTGGGCCATCCATGACCATTGCAATGTTGAGCGAACCCAGGTTGCAGCTGATGTCTTTACCTATGTGGTTGTAGCTGAGGTCTTCGTTGTAGGTGGTTGGGGTGTTTACCTGAAGAATCTCTGAGCAAAGGTTCGACATGTTAATGCGGCCCTCGATTGGGTTGGCCTTGTTAACAGTGTCTTCATACATTACATATGGGTAGCCCGACTCGAACTGCAGTTCAGCAATTCGCTCGAACAGGGTACGGGCCTTGATTTTTGACTTACGGATGCGTGGGTCGTCAACCATCTCTTGGTACTTCTCGGTGATAGAGATGTCGCCGAATGGAATTCCGTAAACCTTTTCTACGTCGTAAGGCGAGAAGAGGTACATGTCTTCGTTGTCTTTGGCTAGGTGCATGGTGATGTCTGGAATTACCACACCGATTGAAAGGGTCTTGATGCGAATCTTTTCGTCAGCGTTTTCGCGCTTGGTGTCTAAGAATCGCATGATGTCTGGGTGGTGAGCGTTTAGGTAAACAGCACCGGCACCCTGGCGAGCGCCCAACTGGTTTGCGTATGAGAATGCGTCTTCAAGCATTTTCATAACCGGGATGATGCCCGAGCTCTGGCCTTCGATCTTCTTGATTGGGGCACCGTACTCACGAATGTTTGAAAGGCTGAGTGCCACACCGCCGCCGCGCTTTGAGAGCTGAAGTGCTGAGTTGATTCCGCGAGAGATTGATTCCATGTTGTCTTCGATGCGAAGCAGGAAGCAAGAAACAAATTCGCCGCGCTGCTTCTTGCCGCAGTTCAGGAAGGTTGGAGTGGCTGGCTGAAAACGACCCGAAATAATCTCTTCGACCAAGCTGATCGCAATCGCTTCATTGCCTTCTGCGAGGGTTAGCGCAACCATAACCACGCGGTCTTCGAAGCGCTCTAGGTAGCGAGAGCCGTCGAAGGTCTTTAGTGCATAGCCGGTGTAGAACTTGTAGGCACCCATGAATGCCTCGAAGCGGAATTTCTTCGAGTAAGCCAACTTCTCGAGCTCTTCGATGAACTCGAAGCGGTACATGTCGAGAATCTCTTTTTCGTAGTACTCGTTTTCAACCAGGTAGTCGAGGCGCTCTTTTAGGCTGTGGAAGAAAACGGTGTTTTGGTTGACATGCTCAAGGAAGTACTTGCGAACGGCCAGCTTGTCTTTGTCGAGCTGCATTTTGCCTTCGGCGTCCCAAAGGTTAATCATGGCGTTTAGCTCGTGATAGCTGAGTGCGCTTTCAATTCCGGTTGCACCGGTGGTTACTCCGTTGTCGTCTGCGACCTCGATTAGTTGGTTTGCCACAGCTGGGCCAGCCTTTCTTTTACCTGTTGTACATCTTCTGGGGTTCCTAGCAGTTCGACCCGCTGTACCAGCGGAACGCCCAGTTTGGCTGACACTATGTCTCCGGCTAGCCCATAAGACTCGCCAAAGTTAGTGTTCCCAGTTGCGATAACACCTTTTATGTGTTTCCGGTTTTCCGGATTGTTTAGAAATTTGATTACCTGCTTCGGAACAGTGGTCTTCTCTTCGCCCGAACCATAGGTGGGAACTACAAGAATGCTGTCGCGATCGTAGGTGAAGCTTGCGGCCTCTTCGGTTTTCAATGGGATGCGAACCGAGGTTAGGCCAAGTTTTTCGACGAACCGTTTGGTGTTCTCAGAAACGCTAGAGAAGTAAACGACGTCGTACATGGCGCATTATGAAGCTTTTAGCGCCTTGATGCGGTCCATGCGGAAGCCGCTCCAGTGCTCTTCGCCAGCGATAACCACTGGTGCCGAGGTGTAGCCCAAGGTTTTAACCATTTCAAGAGCGATTGGATCTTGGCTCATGTCGATTTCTTCGTAGTCAACGTCGATGCTGTTGAGCAGGCGCTTGGTGCTGTCGCACTGTACGCACGATGGCAAGCTGTATACCTTTACTGACATGGCCCTCTCCTATGAGTCCCCGGTGGGAAAATTCCCCGATTTTTCTGTTTTTTAATGAAATTCTTTGCGAAATCGCTAGGTACAACATAGCAGATAAAACACTAGATGTAGTAGCTACTCACAAAATTTTTCGTGTATTTAGTGATTGCTGGAAAATAATGCTCCCGAAATGTAGAAAAACCGGTAGGCCCGCGCGCGTGTCGCGAAAAATTAATCAGTTTTATACAAATTGGATGCAGATCCGTTCAAAAATGTTCGCAAATGGGTACGACAAAACTTCATATTTCAGGTTGAAGTCGAAGGTTTTTGATCGCTACCAGATGTAGTAGCGGGCGAAATTTAGAACTTAGCGTCGATTTCGGCGATCAGAGCCTCAACTCGGCTGCGAATTTCATCGCGAATCGGTCGAACCGCATCGACGCCTTTTCCGGCGGGGTCCTGCAGCGGCCAGTCGAGGTACTGCTTACCAGGGAAGAATGGGCAGGTGTCGCCGCAACCCATGGTGATTACGTAGTCAGATTCTTGAACAGCCTCGGTGGTGAGCACCTTCGGAGTGTTGTTGGCAATGTCGATGCCTTCTTCGGCCATCACCGCGATAGCCGATGGGTTCACCTGATCTTTTGGTTCGGTGCCGGCCGAGAGCACCTGAACTCGGTCACCGGCTAGATGCTGAAGGTATCCGGCGGCCATTTGAGAGCGACCGGCGTTGTGAATGCAAACGAACAGAACTGTGGCTTTTTTCTCAGACATGCCACCAAATTAGCGAATTTCAGCGAGGTGTTTTGTGGAGTTTGCTAAAAATTCACCGGACACCAAGTCGGCTCGAACCAGGAAACTCGGGAAACCTTAAGCGAACTCGGTGATGGTGCGGGTCAAATTATCTCCGCGGCTCTTGATTACCTCTGAATAGAAACGGCCCGATTCTTTGATGGTTCGAACCTGCGTTTCATAGTCGACATGAACAATGCCGAACCGTTTGGCGTAACCAACCGCCCACTCAAAGTTGTCCATCAGCGACCACTGAAAATATCCGCGAACATCAGCACCGCGTTCAATCGCCGATGAGACCGCTAGTAGATGATCGTTCAGGTACTCGATTCGACGGGCGTCGTCGATTCGGCCAAATTGATTAATGTCATCGTCGTAGGCAACACCGTTTTCGGTGACGTACATTGGCGGCAGAACATCTGGATACTCACGAGTCCAGCGAACTAGCAGGTCTTCTAGCCCGTAGGGGGTGATTGGCCAACCCATGTCGGTTAGCTTGCCCACCGATGCACCCTCAACGGCGTAGCCCAGAAACTCGTCGATGATTCTCACCCGGGTAGGGTGATCGGCAGGCACGCGGTGACCAATTCTTGCGTTGCAGTAGTAGTTGATGCCCAGCCAATCATTGGCCACTGGGTTCAGGTCGCCATCTTGCATTACACCGGCCAACACTTTGCCAAAGTGTTTTACGGCCAGTTCTGGGTAAGCCCCCTTGAACAGGCCGTCCATCCAAAATTTGCTGCCGGTGGCATCCATCACCCGGGCGGCGAGCATTTGATCGGGATCAAAAATATCGTCAACGTCTGGGTTCATCTGGCTCAAAACCGGGCCAACTTTAATGTTTGGGTTTACCGCCTTCATGGCTCTAAAGGCTTGGTTGTGTGCCAAAACAGTGTGGTGTGAGGCTCGAATAGCCGCATCAATTGAGGCAACGCCTGGCGCGTGATAACCGTTGCCATAGCCGAGCCATGAGAATACCCAAGGCTCGTTCAGTGGCGCCCAATGTTCCACTCGATCTCCGAAGGCCTCCACTGCCGCCGCTGAGTAGTCGGCGAATCGTTTGGTAATTTCGCGGTTTTCCCATCCGCCGATGTCTTGCAGTGGCTGAGGGAGATCCCAGTGGTAAAGCGTGGCGAACGGCTTTATGCCGCGTTCGAGCATCCCGTCGATTAGCCGGTTATAAAAATCGAAGCCGCGTTGTTCACGTTGTTCATCGCCATTGGGGAACATTCTCGGCCAGGCCAGCGAGAACCGGTAGCCACCTGCGCCGATCTCGCGAATCAAATCTAGGTCGCTCTCGAATCGGTGGTAGTGGTCGTTTGCTACCTTTCCGGTCTCACCTCTAGCCACTTTGCCTTCGGTCTCGCAGAAGGTGTCCCAAATTGATTTGCCCTTGCCATCTTCGTTCCAGGCACCCTCAATTTGATATGCCGAAGTTGCTACACCAAAGACGAAATCAGAATTGAATTTAGGCATTTCGAGCACGCTTTCTTAGCTTTAGGTAGAAGTCTTCAAACATCAGCCGGGTATCAATTTGTTTATAAACACGGATGGGAGTGCCGTGTGGGTTCGGCACATATTGCCCCTCAGCATTTAGCCGAGGGCTGGGCAGGAGCTCGTAGAAAGAACTCGAGGGGTCTGCCTCAAAAAGTGACTGCAGTGCGGTTAGCAGCACCAGCGGGCTGTCACCCATGATGTAGGTTTCAGCCAGCGGGTGGCCCTCTGCGCCAATCCAGTTGCGCACGTTTTCAATGGTCGCGTAAAGATATGCGCCGAGTTCACCCTCGGGTTTGACTCGCTCTTCAAGCTCGGTTTGCGACATCAAAGTTTGGCGATACACATTTCTCGGAATCTGCCAAAATGCGTAGTCGGTGTGGTCAAAAACCACCTGACCGGCAATTGGGTCTTCGGCGAGGTTGTATTCGAGAGCAGGTGCACCCGGTGGCGTATAGGCATGGCCGGGATGTTCTGGCCCGCCGATCCAAATCGCGGTGAGCCGATCAAGGTTCTTGGGTTTAGAAAGCTGCAGGCTAGCCAGCTGGGTCAGGCTTCCGCCGCAGACAAAGTAAAGCCGCCGGTCATCATCGCGCTCTAATTCTTCCTTGAGAAATTCAAGTGCCGCTGAGGGTTGGGGGGTGCTTGCGTCTACCAGCGGCTCTCTCGAGCCGGCCAGTACCGTAACTTCTACACCGCATAAACCGGCAACCTCACGAACCGCGCTGATTCCGGCAGCTACCGAGTCACCGGTTTGGTTCCAACCGTCTCCGGCCCGAAGATGTGAGCTAATCACCGCGCGAATGTCAACCGAGGGTGAAAGAAAATGATGGGCCAACTGAAAAAGACCGTCGGGATCGCCACCGAAGTCGTTGTCGATTACTAGGCGAATTGCAGGCTTCAAGCGCTGACCTCTCGATTTCTAATATGGGTGGCTGGGTCGTTGACGAGAGTTGTGAATGGTAACTCGGCTGCACCGATTAGCAGCGTGCGGGCTCCGAGTTCCGCGACTCTTACAATGATTCCCTCGCGCGATGCGAACAGGGATCCTTTTGCAATTCCGGCGAGCAATCGCTCTTGGTCGTACCAGTACAGTGCCGGCAAAAATCCACCTAAAACAATTATTTGAGGGTTAAAAACGTTGACATAATTTGCGATAGCAATGCCAAGCGCATCAATCTGGCGCTCAACAATCTCTTTTACTCTGTCATTTCGTTTTGAAAGTAGAGCGGTCTCAAGTTGGTTGTCGTCTGCGTTTCCTAGGCCCAACGCATCGACTAGGTCTTCTCGACGAACGATCGACTCAAGTGTTCCGCTCAATCCCGAGTAGTCATTTCCTACGTGGTCGGTAATTTTGGTGTGACCAAGTTCGCCACCGTAACCGGTTGCACCACGCAACTGAACACCACCGGTAAACACCCCACCACCGATACCTGATCCGCCAAATAGGTAAATGATGTCGTCAAATTTTTTGGCAGCGCCGAAAATTCGCTCTGCTCGAGCCGCTAATGAAGCATCGTTGTCTATGAAAACGGGAATACCAAGTTGATCTTTCAACTCGCTAACCAGCGGGTATTCGAGCCAGTTTAGGTGCGGCGCTTCTCGCACAACACCGTCGAATAGGCGAACCTGACCTGGCACTGCGACGCCTAGCCCAGTAATTGTGACCAGGGGTGGAAGCGATTGGCGAATTTTTGCCACCAGTTTGGCGATGTCTTTTACCGTTTGTGAGGCACTCACCCTAGAGGGATAAATTAGCTTCTCTTGCCGGACAATTTGTCCGTCGAGGGTTACCGCAGCGACCAGAAGAAAATCGACTTCGGGGTGGGCGGCAAATGCAATCACTGAGTTGGCGGCTCGCACCACTAGCGAGGGGCGACCTATTCCTTCGCGAACGGTGGCCTCTGACTCGGTCACCAGGCCAAGTTCTTTCAGCTCATCGACGAGGTCTGAGATCGTAGATCTATTCAGGCCAGTCTGAGTGGTCAGCGACGAACGAGCGATCGATCCCGCTTCGTGAACTAGACGCAACACAGCGGAAAGGTTGTGTCTACGCATAGCCTCCCTTGTTCTACCAAGCGAGCCAGTCTCAGAAGTTTTCACCACGAAGCCCTTTGTCTAACTTTTTTTGAAAGCATAAACAACAAATTCACATCGGCGCAAAAGCGGGTAGATAGTCAGAGTTCACAGCGTTAGCGCTAACTCACCAGTGGCAGGTGACGTCAAAATCTGCCCAGATTAGGCCCGTTCTGATTGGCAAGCATGAAAACAACAACAAATGTTGCCGCTAACTTTTTTCTTCGTGACCCAAAAGTAATACGCCTGTTATCGTTTCGTTAGCCGAAAACTAGACTTTCAGTTTGTTTCCGGTTTGTTCGTAGTGGCAACATAATCAGTAACTCAGCGATGAGTTATATCTGACCAATCAGAAACAACAACAAATTAGGAAGGGAGAGAAATGAAGAAGACTTCATTGATCTCATTGGCAGCTGTTGCATCTGCAGCACTGTTGCTATCAGGTTGTGCTCCAGCTGAAGAAGCTGGCTCACTCCGCGCCTGTGTAATCTTGCCAGACGCCGACAGCGGCACTCGCTGGGAGTCAGGCGACCGCCCTGCTCTTGAGGCTGGCCTGACCGAGGCTGGATTCGAAGCTGACATCCAGAACGCTCAGAGCGACACCGCAAAGTACGCTTCTATCGCTGACGCACAGCTTGCAAAGGGCTGTGGCGTAATGGTGCTAGTTGACCACCAGGGTGCTGCAGTTTCAGTAACTGAGAAGGCAAAGGCTGCTGGTGTTCCAGTAATCGCTTACGACCGTCCAATCGCTGGCGCTGACTACTACGTATCATTCGACAACTTCACCGTTGGTGCTCTTCAGGGCCAGATGATTGTTGATGGTCTAGCTGCTGCTGGAAAAGACATCAAGACCGCAAGCATCATCTACTCATCGGGTGACCCATCAGACGGTAACGCCAAGATGTTCCTTGACGGTGCTCTAAGCGTTCTTGACGCTGCTGGTGCCAAGGCTGCTTTCACCATGGAAGGTACCTGGGATGGCGCAAAGGCCGGAACCTACTTTGAGCAGGCATTCACTGCTGTAAACGGTAAGGTCGACGCTGTTCTAGCTCCAAACGACAACAACGCAGCTGCAATCATCCAGATTCTTGACAAGAACGGCCTAACCGTTCCTGTTTCAGGTCAGGATGCATCAGTTGCTGGTCTACAGAACGTTCTTCTAGGCAAGCAGTACGCAACTGTTTACAAGCCATTCAAGGTTGAGGTTGAGGCTGCGCTTGCAGTTATCGCAGCAATCTTGAACGGAGAAGAGGTCTCGGCTAACAAGACCCTAGACGACGGAACCCCTTACATTGCAGTTGACCCAATCGTGGTCACCGCTGACAAGGTCAAGGAAGTTGTTGCCAACGGCGACGCAACTGTAGAGGCTCTCTGCACCGCTGAGGTTGCAGAAGCTTGTGCAGCTAACGGCGTTCAGTAAGCAATAGCAAAAAACTAAAAGAGACCTGTGCGCCGGCACCGCGCTGGCGCACAGGTTTTCTTTAGACAAGATAGGAATCAAAATGACCGCTTCGGTGATCGAGCTAAAAGGCGTCAAGAAAAGCTTCGGCCCAGTTGACGTGCTAAAGGGCGTAGACCTAGTAGTCCGCCCAGGTCGCGTGACTGCACTAGTTGGCGACAACGGTGCCGGTAAGTCGACCCTAATTAAAGGTCTTTCTGGCGTTCAGCCATACGACGATGGCAGCCAGGTGTTTTTCGAAGGCAATCTCGTCGACATCACTTCGCCTCGCCAGGCTGCGGCCTTGGGTATCGAGGTTGTCTACCAAGACCTCGCGCT
>JBEGRV010000035.1:0-9060 GCA_041180285.1 Actinomycetota bacterium | reverse complement strand
GCAATCGCGATATCAAGTGCGGATCGACGCTTTGTCCCTTTGAAAAGCAGGTGCTCTAGAAAATGTGTTGATCCAAAATGACCGTTGGTTTCATCTCTTGAGCCAACCGCAACCGAAAAAGAAACGGATGCGCTAGCAGCACCAGGAACGTGCTCGCTTAAAACACGAACACCGCACGGAAGAATAGTTCGGCGAACCGAACTACCTCCCGATGCGGTGAACGATAGGTCAGGCTGGTCGAGCGGGAACAGAATTTCAGTCATCGCTAACCAGCGCTTTCTTTTTGTTTACTCTTCGTCTGCTGAATCTGCAGCGGCTGCTTCACCTTCAACAACAGGGCTGAGCGAAAGCTTGCCGCGGTCGTCGATCTTGGTGATTTCAACCTGAAGTTTCTGGCCAACCTCGAGAACGTCTTCTACGTTCTCTACGCGCTTTCCAGCAAGCTTCTTGAGCTCTGAGATGTGAAGCAGACCATCTTTTCCTGGTACCAGCGAAACGAAGGCACCAAAGGTGGCTAGTTTCACAACGGTTCCCAGGAATCGCTCGCCGACCTCTGGAACGTGAGGGTTAGCAATTGCATTTACCCTCGCCTTAGCCGCTTCAGCAGCGATTCCGTCGGTAGCGCCGATTAGCACAGTTCCGTCTTCTTCAATCGAGATCTCGGCACCGGTGGTGTCTTGAATCTCGTTGATGGTCTTACCCTTCGGACCAATGACCTCGCCGATCTTGTCTACTGGAATCTTGACCGAGATGATTCTAGGAGCAGTTGCAGCCATCTCATCTGGCTCGCTGATGGTCTGAGTCATGACGTCAAGGATGTGTAGACGTGCCTCTTTGGCCTGAGTCAAAGCACCTGCCAACACAGAAGCAGGAATTCCGTCGAGCTTGGTGTCTAGCTGAATTGCGGTGACGAACTCAGATGTTCCCGCAACCTTGAAGTCCATGTCGCCAAGTGCATCTTCTGCACCAAGGATGTCGGTGAGCGCAGCGTACTGAGTCTTACCGTCAACTTCGTCAGAGATTAGACCCATTGCGATACCTGCAACTGGTGCGCGCAGCGGCACACCAGCGTTTAGTAGAGCCAAAGTTGAGGCACAAACAGATCCCATTGAGGTTGAACCGTTTGAGCCAAGTGCCTCTGACACCTGACGAATTGCATAAGGGAACTCTTGACGAGTTGGCAACACTGGAACCAGCGCACGCTCAGCCAATGCACCGTGACCAATTTCACGACGCTTTGGAGTACCCACACGGCCGACCTCACCGGTTGAGTAAGGAGGGAAGTTGTAGTTGTGCATGTAGCGCTTCGAGGTTTCAGGGCTAAGGCTGTCAATCTGCTGCTCCATCTTGAGCATGTTCAGGGTGGTGATGCCCAAAATCTGGGTTTCTCCACGCTGGAAGATTGCCGATCCGTGGACTCGAGGAATAACAGCAACCTCTGCATCGAGCGCACGAATGTCGCGTAGACCGCGACCATCGATGCGAACGCCCTCTTTGAGAACACGAGTACGCATTACCTTCTTGGTAACCGATTTATATGCGGCAGAGACCTGAGCCTGCTGCTCTTCGGTTAGGGTTTGAGCCAAAGCTGCCTTGACGCGCTCTTTGAGCTCATCATCTGCGTTCTGGCGCTCTTGCTTGTCAGCAATCTGGTAGACCTTAGCTAGTTCGGCACCAGCCTGAGCCTCAACCGCTGCGTAAACCTCATCGGTGTATGGCGGGAACAGCGGGTACTCGGTTAGGGGCTTGGCTGCGCGTGCGGCCAAACGTGACTGAGCTTCGCAAAGTTCTTTGATGAATGGCTTTGCAGCTTCAAGACCCTCGGCTACGATCTGCTCACTTGGAGCAGTGGCACCCTCATTGTTGATTAGATCCCATGCTGCCTCGGTTGCTTCTGCTTCAACCATCATGATGGCTACATCTTCGACGCCGTTTTCAACGATGACGCGACCTGCGACCACCATGTCAAACACAGCACGCTCCAGCTGCGAGTGCTTAGGGAAAGCAACCCATTGGCCGTCGATAAGTGCAACACGAACTCCACCAACCGGACCAGAGAATGGCAGGCCGGCTAGTTTGGTTGACATCGATGCGGCGTTGATTGCAACAACGTCATACATTTCGTCAGGATGAATCGCCATTACGGTGACAACGACCTGAATTTCATTCCGCAGGCCGTCATCGAATGACGGGCGTAGTGGTCGGTCGATGAGTCGACAGGCCAGAATTGCGTCGGTGGTTGGTCTTCCTTCACGACGGAAGAATGATCCTGGGATGCGACCGGCGGCATACATTTTCTCTTCGACATCAATGGTCAAAGGGAAAAAGTCGAACTGGTCTTTAGGCTGCTTTGAAGCAGTGGTTGCTGAGAACAGCATGGTCTCGCCGTCTAGGTAAACCGATGCGGCACCCTGTGCCTGCTGGGCTAGACGACCGGTTTCGAAACGCAGAACGCGCTTTCCAAACTTACCGTTGTCAATTACTGCATATTCATATTCAGTGCCATCCATTGGCACGTGGTTGTCTGGACCTTCCATGGCCCCTCCTCTTTATCTTCATTGCGCAAAGCGCGCGCGAAAAGAACGGCAAGAAATGCCCTGTTTTTGTGGGATGCCCTGGTCTGCAGTAATAAACCTTGATTTCAACCCTTTTGAATCAAGATCCACAACCGAAGACCAGCAAACCCTGCCGTCTTTTCTTCACAAGCCTAACAGGCTGACCTCAAATCACCTAGAACTAAGCCAGCGCGTTAACGAAAGAACCCGCCAGAGGATTCTCTGACGGGTTCTTTTGAAAACTTCGTTATCGACGCAAACCTAGACGCTCGATTAGTGAACGGTAGCGTGCAATGTCAACGCCCTGTAGGTAGCCGAGTAGACGGCGACGCTGACCAACCAAAATTAGAAGGCCACGACGGCTGTGGTGGTCGTGCTTGTGAGTCTTGAGGTGCTCGGTTAGGTCTTTGATGCGCTGAGTTAGCACGGCAACCTGAACCTCTGGCGAACCGGTGTCGCCTGGGTGGGTAGCGTATTCGTTGATGATTGAAGTCTTAACTGACTTTTCCAGTGACATTAGGTTCCTTTCAAGAACTTGCTGCGCGGTGCTCAAAACCCATTGTTTTGGCGCTCTTTATCCGCGGCCGATTCACGGCAACCTGCCTAGACTAGCGCATCTGCCCGAGCGTTGCTACCCCAGTGACTAATTTGGCTTGGCTATTCGGGCTTGGTTTTCTTAAGCAGCACAACCAGAAAATAAACCTGAACAGCGATTGACGAGATTAGACCGGGTGCCAAGAAGAGCGCAGCGCTTCCCAATCGCTGCAACCACTCGGCATCTTTAACCGAATCAAGTTGGTTCAGCTGGGCCTCAAAAGTGGTCGGATCAGTCACGTCGAGCTGCAGTAGCACTGGCAAGGCAATCAAAAAACCTATGCCGAGCAAAACCAGCGGCAGTAAAAACCAGTAGAGCGTCTTTGCACTTCGACCGGTATCGCGAATTCTTCGAACCATTACCGCGATTGAAGGAACTAAAAGCAAAATACTGGTGGTGTCACTGAACGGCATGTACTGATCGCTGAACAAGGGTTGGTCAGCCGGAATTGGAAAAAATACGCCATCTAGGGTTCCGGCAACTACGCCAACCAAAACAGTGAAGAGCACAAAGTACCAAAACTCTGACCGGTTTGCACGGCCTGAAAATTTTGCGTAATTTACCAAGCACTTTTTTACAGCGCCGACGAATGTCAGGTTTTCCATATTTGGAAGTCTATTTCGAACCGGTGCAAAAACAGGCGCCCCACAATTTGCCGGACGCCTGTTTTCTTTGCAGCGAAAACTTTAGGGCTGCTCTGAATACTGATCTTCGGTGTCTTGCAGCGGTGCGGGAACTATGTCGTTACCGAACTGATCGTGAGCATGTGGCGGTTTTGGACCGCGAAAACCGTGATCTCCATCTTCGTAGAAATCACGACGGTCCTGATCTGCAAACTCTCCTTTTGCGCCAAACGGGTTCAGTTGCGAGAAATTAGGACGGTGGTCATCAAAACCGAATCGACCAACGACGGCTCCAGCAGCAAAAGTACCGCCCAGAACGAGAGCACCTGCAGCGGAAATCCCAACAATCTTGGCTGTCTTGGTGTTCAGAAATGAAAAACGCGACTTGGGTTCGTCTGTCACATAGGTATTGTCTTGAGACTCTTCAGTCGAATCGGCTGCTGTTTCAAATTGATCAGTGTTTTTCTTGGCCATGTTGAACCTTTCTTGGATAGACGTTGTGTCTAACTAAAACCTGTCAGCTTGGAATGTGTGGAACCTGAATTCAAGCTGAATGTTGTCTGGGAGAGATCACCAGCAAATGCCGAGCGTTTTTCTTACTTTCTCTACGTCGCGATTGATCTCCTCGATCAGCTCTTCTTTGCTATTGAATTTGGCCGTTGGGCGAATAAATTCGACGTACTCGATAGTCACCTCTTTGTCGTAGAGGTCAAGGTCGTCACGGTCAAGCACATACGACTCAACCAGTCGAGGCACAGCCTGGAAAGTTTCATTGATGCCAACCGAGTGAGCTGCCGGATAGCGTTGCCCGTCGGCGTAAAGCCAGCCGGCATAGACGCCATCCAGAGGTAAATAACCCTCGGCATCGCGCGACATATTTGCCGTTGGAAAACCAATGGTCCTGCCAATTTTTAGACCGTGTTCGATAATTCCGGTGGTGACGTGATTTCGACCCAAGAGGCGGGCCGCTGCAACAACATCGCCAGCGTCTAGGAGATCACGAATTCTAGAGGTGGAAATTGGCTCTCCCCCATTGGTTACCTTGCCAACCGAACGAACCGTGAAACCGTGTTGAGCACCTAATTCGCGCAACAGGCTCACATCACCGAGGCCATGGGCGCCAAACCGAAAGTCTTCACCAACTATTACCAGCTTGGCTTTTAGCGGCAATAGAACTTCGCAAACAAAGAGTTCTGGGGTGAGTGATGCCAGCTTTTCGTCGAAAGTGAGGGTCAGTAGTGCGTCAACTCCGGTTTTTGCAATTAGCTGCTTCTTTTGATCGGGCCCGATTAGTGGAATTGGCGCACTTTCCGGGTTTAGCAGCTGGGCTGGGTGGCGGTCGAAGGTGAGAACCGTTGCGGCCAGTGAATGATTTTCAGCGGCTTCAACCAACTCGTAGAGCAGTTTCTGGTGACCAAGGTGCAACGCGTCAAATTTGCCGATGCTAACCGCAGCATCGAGCCAATCAGCCGGAAGATCGGCGATGTTGTGAAGCTCAAGCATCAGCGGGCGCCCTGCTTTTTCAACCAGTAGAGACCCAGCAGCGGCAAGATGAGAGGAATGAAGCCGTAACCCTGTCCAAAATTTGACCAAACAGCGGGGTGGGCAAAAAGCTCTGGGCTCAAAATGCTTAGGAGGCCAACCACCAACACACCAACCAACTCAAAACCTACAGCGAACCAGGCTGTTTTCGAATTTTGATTGCCTCGTCTAGCAAGTGCAACGGTGGCGATTATGTAGACCACGGCAGCCAACAACGACAACGAGTAGGCCAATGGAGCCTCTTCAAATTTGGTTAGCACCTGGTAGCTAGCTCGAGCGGTAGACGAAACCGCAAAAACCGCATAGACCGCCACTAGAAGTCGGCCGACGCCCAGCCGATTCGGTGTATTTGCCATTGCTAAATTCTAACCATGGCCATGGCCGAAGCTAGCGCTGGATCAGCCTTCGCTGTCCAACTTTTCAGGCTCCGGAAGACCCTGGCCAATTAGGTCAATAGCGGCTATTCGAACCTCTTCTGGGAGGTAAGCAAGAGTAGACACAGAAATTACACCCTGCTGGTCTTGCCTGAGCAAGAATCGACCCACAGCGCGCTTGAGCAAAGTTTCCTCTCCACACAACGACATGTTTACCGGATAAATCGCTTGGTATGGCGATGCTGCTTCGTTCACTCCGTCTGGTGGGGTCGGGGAAATACTTGGGTCGAGTTTTACAGAAACGCTGTTTTCATCAGCTGAAACTACCCACTGGGTTGACGCTGAAACCATTGAATCAACGTCAGCAATAACGGCAGATTCGTAGACATCGTTGCCGGTAACCACCGAGGCAAAACTTACTGCGGTTAAGAGTGCATCAGAGTGTGGCACTAAGGCGATGCTGTTCTCTGGCAATGCAGTTAGCAAATCAACCGTGCTCTCTTCAAGAGGCTGAATCCCGGAGATTTTTGAACTCTCTCCTCGCAGAATGGTTAGCCAAGATTCCATGGCGGTTATGTCTGCAGCCGGTGCGGTCTTGACGAGATTGATTGGCGCTGATGGAAGTAGCTGATCAGTGTTCAAATCAAAAATTGCGGGGTCATCCCAAGTCTTAATCTGACCGTTCAGAATGCCTAGAATCGCATCCGCATCCAAGAAGAGGTCAAAGACATCAGTGACATTGAACGCCAAGACAGCCGCGTCTACTGCAACCGGAGCGGTAGCGAACGCTTCGCACTTCAGTGCGGATGCCGAGTTAATCACGACATCAAAAGAATCTGTCGCTGCCACTGGCTGAAGACTCATTTCTGGGCACGCTGTGGCCATGGCGTCGCCCCAGGTGTAAGAGAGGTCTTCTGCCGAAACCGGAAGATTGAGGTTGACATTGCCCGGTTCACAGTTATAGCTCTGTTCGGCGATTTCGACCAGCAGAGATTTAGGCATAGGTGGGTCGCAGGCCGTCAAACTGAGCGCGAGAGCTGAACCGAGAGCGATGGCTCCGATAAATTTCGACAGTTTCATTTGCTTCCCAACTAATTTCGAAAAGGGACGCAGGTTTACACCCGCGCCCCCTCTCGTTTTATTGAATTATTTGATCTTTGCTACCAGCGCTAGAGCCTGCTTCTGGAAAGTTCCAGCTAGGGCAACGTAGTTCAACTTCGCGGCCTTTGCAGGTGCGCAGCTCTTTAGCACGTACTCGAAGAAGCCCTTGACAGCTTCACCCTTAGCGGCATCCTTAGAGGCTGTAGGTGCGAGACCGTAAGCCACTAGAGAGATGTTGTAACCGCCCTTGACAGCCGCGTCGTAGTCAAACTTCACGACGCCTTGCTTGTTCATGTCTTGAGCAGCTAGGAACAGCTGGGATGAACGTACAGAAGGCTTGACGAACTGACCGGCACCGTTCTGCACTGCGGCAAATCCGAAGCCCGAAGTAGCTGCGTCAGCCAGATCTAGGTAACCAATTGAGTAAGGCAACGACTTCATGGTGCTGTTCACACCGGCTGATTTGTCTGCTCCGGTACCAACAGTTTTGCCAGCGCCAGTCGTAAACACATCGTTTGCCTTCCATGAACCGCCGACTACCTGCTGAAGGTAGTTGGTGAAGTTGTTAGAAGTTCCAGACCCGTCTTTGCGGTAGACCACGTTGATGGCATTGCTTGGAAGTTTTACTCCTGCGTTGACCTTGGCGATTGCCTTGTCATTCCACTTGGTGATGTTTCCCAAGAAGATGTCGCTAATTAGCTTCGGGGTTAGCTTGAGGTTCTTTAGACCAGGAACGTTGTAGGCAATTGCGATTGGACCACCGATTAGTGGAACGTAAACGAAGTTTGAGGGAGCGGTTCCAGCCGAGTAGAGCGAGTCTGAAGCGCCGTACTGCATGGTGCCATTTTTAAAGTTGGTCTTACCGGTTGAAGAACCGGTTGAGGTGTAGGTAACTGAGTGCTCGGTGTAACCTGAGCGGCATTCCTGCAGAATTAGATTCGCGTATGACGATCCGCTGCCGGTGATGCTCTCTTTTGCCTGTGCAGCTGGGCCAACCAAGGCAACGCTGGCGATCAGAGCTGAAGCAGCGATAACTCCGCTTACTTTGCGCATTTTTTCTCCTATTACTAGATGTTCTTTGAACAAGTTCATTGAATTACGCTCGGGTGAACTGCTTGGCTGCTTTTCTGAAACGCCTGGCGAAGCGAAGGTTAACTTCTGTTAACCAAAGTGGCCGTTGACGTAGTCATTGGTGCGTGGGTCGATTGGTTGATTGAAGACCTGGTCGGTGTCTCCAAACTCAACCACGTAACCAGGGTTGCCGTCTTCAGCTAAAAAGAATGCCGTTTTGTCGGCAACGCGCTGAGCCTGCTGCATATTGTGCGTGACGATGACAATAGTCATTGATTCTTTGAGCTCAAGTATGGTCTCTTCAATGCGACGGGTCGAGCCCGGGTCAAGAGCCGAACATGGCTCATCCATCAGCAATACGTCTGGGCTCATTGCCAGGCTTCTAGCAATACACAAACGCTGCTGCTGGCCACCGGAGAGCGAAAGCGCCGGCTCACCGAGGCGATCCTTGACTTCATTCCACATCGATGCTCGGCGCAGCGAAGACTCAACTAGCTCTTCGCCATTGTCAATTTTTCGACCGGAAAGCTTGAGCCCAGAGATCACATTTTCTTTGATTGACATAGTTGGAAATGGGTTTGGCTTTTGAAAAACCATTCCGATTTTGATGCGTACATTAACCGGATCTACCTCGGGGGCGTAAATGTCTTCTCCGTTGAGCAGCACCCGCCCAGCTAGGCCGGCACTCGGAATCAACTCATGCATGCGGTTCAGTGTTCTGATGAAGGTTGACTTACCGCAGCCAGAGGGGCCGATTAGAGCGGTTACCTGATTGGTTGGAAACTGCAGCGAAACGTCTTTCAAAACGTGGCGCTCGCCGAACCAAACGTTGACCGCTTCTGCGCTCAGGTGAAAATTATCGGTCATTATTTCTTTCCCTTCTTGGGCTTCAAGCTTTTGCCGCTCGATGAAACTCGAGCCGAAATGAAGAGCACGGCCACCAGTATCATGATGGTCAGCGCAGCACCCCAGGCTCGCTCGATTGAGCTGTCATAACCAAGGGCCACGTAGCCGTAGAGATAAGTCGGCAGCGTAGACATGCCGCCGCTAAAAATGTTCACGTTGGTTCCGTTGGCATTAACCAAGGTGAGTAGCAACGGAGCGGTCTCGCCGATAACCCTGGCAATTCCCAACAGCACCGCGGTAATAATCCCTGATTTTGCCGCTGGCAAAGTTACCTGTAGGAAAGCTCGCCAGGA
>JBEGRV010000034.1:0-9151 GCA_041180285.1 Actinomycetota bacterium | reverse complement strand
CAGACCGACTGGAACATAGATTTTCGCCTACAGGGCATAACCGATATTCCGATGAACGCAACCGGACACCAGCAGGCCGCAGCCGCTGCTCGAGCCATTAGCACTGAAACCTGGGAGGTTTTGCTGACCTCTCCCCTAACTCGGGCTATTGAGACTGCAACGGCAGTTCAAAAAAAGTTCGTTAGCGACGGAAAAGAAATTCAGCTAATTCAGCATTCGGGGCTTTTGGAGCGTTCATTTGGCTCAGCTGAGGGCCTAACCTATGACGAATGGCGAAACAGCTCTGAGGTTGATCAGTTGGCTGCCGGTGCGGAAACGATGATGAACCTTCGGGCCCGTGCCGAGGAGTACCTCAGAGAGCTAGCCGAAACCTACCGCGGTAGAAGAGTTTTGGCGGTTTCACACGGGGCGTTGATCAGAACCTTTATCGGTATTGCTTCGGCGGAAAACTTGCCACCCGCTGGTGAGCGCATTTCGAATGCCTGTTTCAACGTTTTGAAACACTCTGACGCCGGATGGGAGGTGCTGGTATACGAACCGGCCCCCCTAACTGAAAGCCTCCGGCACCGCTTCGAGATTTTTTAGCTGCCCGCTCTCTACTGAGGCTTGCCCAAATACTACTTAGGCAAGTGTGTTTAGCTGCCTGATCAGCTCCGATGCAGAACGATTCCAGTCAAACTTAGCTGCCTGCGCCATTGATTTTCGCGATGCCTCTATCCAAGCTGGGTTATCCGTGAGTTTTAATACCTGGGCAGCAAAATCGGCTGGGTTTTCTGATTCAAAGAACAGTGCCGCGGATCCGCCGATTTCGTCAAAAATCTCAATCTTTGAAACCACCACCGGTACGCCACGCGACATGCTTTCAACCAGAGGGATACCGAAACCCTCGTCTAGTGAAGCCGACACCAAAGCGACGGAGCTGTCTAACTGTCGATGGTATTCAGCCTCAGAGACTCCGTTGTGAAAAACCACACGGCCAGACTTCGGTGCGACTAGCTTTTCAAGTTCCGTTTGCCGATCCGGGCTGATTTTGCTTAGCAGGTGCAGCTCATAATCAGGCAGATGAGCCATGCCAGCAATCAGGGTCTCGACGTTTTTGTAGGGCATGAAACTGCCCATGTAAACCAGTTTTTGAGGTTGCCGCGGACGCTGTTTCGGCGAACTGTGCTCGTATTCTCTGCTGAAACTTCCGGCTGCGTTGTAAACAACCCAGACTGGGCGCTTGGTGAGTCGGTTCTGCTCAATCAGATGTTTGGTTGTTTCTGACACGGTTGCCACCGCATCGGCACGATTCAGAATAAGTCGCTGTGGCCACCAGGCAGTGTGAAAAAGTCGCCACACCAGGCGGATCAGTGCGTTGAAGCCAGGCGGCGGGGCCGGATGGCGGTAGTAAATGAGATCGTGCAGGGTCAGTACCAGGCGATACTTGCGACCGAATGATCCCATGGTTTGCATTGGGCTGAAAACAAATTTTGCACCGGCGCGATTTAGTTTTTTGGCGATGAAAAACTCGCTCAGACTGGTCGGTGAATTTACCAGGATGTATCTCGTGCCCCTGGGAAGTTTTTCAAGCTGGCGAAGGTCATGGACTATCGCGGTTACCTCGACGCGAGCGTGAAGGGCAGCAAACAAACCAGCCGAAAATCTGGAAATTCCGTCGTGGTGGTCGTACCTGATGAACCTGGCATCAAAAAACAAACCCGGCAAACTCATGTCCTGCCGCTTTCTGTCGCAAAGCTCGAAATCAAATCTGCCACCTGCTGCGGACATTCGTAGTGGGTTAGGTGACCTACTCCGCTGATGATCTGCAGCCGTTTTGGTGACTGGATCAGCTCGAACATAGAGCGCTGTTGAGCGACGCTGGTGATGTCATCTTTATCCCCTGCAATTACTAGAACTGGGGTCTTGAACCTGGCTGCAAAATCGGCAACACAACTTGAAATTGATGCGCGGTACCCTTCGATTGCTACCCGACGAGATGCGAAATCATTGAAATTTGTATCGTGTTGTTGATGAACCCAGCTTCTCAATTTTCGGTTTCTGGATTTGGTCATCACGATGCTCATTCCGCGGACCATTGGCCAACTCTTCAAAATTTTGTTTCCAGTTTTTTCCGAAGTTTGCTCCGCAAACTTGAAGAAAGTCTTGGCCAGCAGAGTCATGGCTGCCTTGGGGCCTTTGAGCGCGGGTGCCGAAACTGGATTCTCTAGAATCAATAGCGAAAAATCATCTGCATTTGCAGCATGATGAGAAACCACGATGCTTCCAAAGCTGTGCCCTAGCAGCATTGGTTTTTCAGGCAGATTCAGTGCAGCTATAAACCGACTCAGCCATTCTGAGTAGGCCTCAATGGTGTGTTCCGAAGCCAATTCGGCACTCAGGCCGAATCCGGGCAGGTCAGGTATGAACACGTCAAAATCGGTCAGTGCGCCAGCGATTGAGCTCAAGCCCAAGTGGTTTCCCCGATAACCGTGAATCAAAATTATTGAACCTGTTGGTTTTTCTAAGGCCGGATAAAACCAGTAGTGGGTTCCCAGTGACGGCTGCTCCCGCTTGACTGAGCGGGCTTCTGCAGCGCGAGCCAATTTTTCTGATTGAAGATTCATAGCGATCGCTAAACCGAGAAGTACTTTGCTTCTGGGTGGTGCAAAATCATTGCGTCGGTTGACTGCTCAGGGTGAAGCTGCAATTCGTCGGAAAGTTCGACACCGATTTGGCTTGGCTTCAGAAGTTCAATTAATTTGATCCGGTCTTCGAGTTCTGGGCAGGCCGGATAGCCAAATGAATACCTGGCGCCCTGATATTCGAGTTTGAAAAGCCCTTCCACCTGCGTTGGATCTTTATCAGCGAAGCCAAGTTCTTCTCGAATTCTTGCATGCCAGAATTCGGCCAGCGCCTCGGTGAGCTGCACCGAAATTCCGTGAAGTTCCATGTAGTTGCGATAGTCATTAGCCCGGTAAAGCTGGTTTGCGACCTCTGAGACTCGGCCACCCATGGTGACAAGTTGAAACGGAACCACATCTACCTCAGTAGATTCTTTGGAACGAACAAAATCGCTCAGACAAAGGTGTCGATCTCTGGCCTGCCTCGGGAAACTAAATCTCATGCGTTCGGTGCCGGCAACTCCCCCGGATCCGCCATCTGTGGCTCCATCTGACGAGTGATGCAAAATCACCAGATCATTGCCATCGGAAACCGCCGGAAAGTAGCCGTAAACCACTGCGGCCTCCATTAGGCCCTCGGCCTGAATTCGGTCGAGCCAGTAGCGCAATCTTGGTCTACCCTCGGTGGCCACCAAATCTTCGTAGCTAGGTCCGTCTGCTGACCTGGAGGGTTTTAGCCCCCACTGACCCATAAATGTGGCCCGTTCGTCGAGGAAGGCGGCGTAGTCGCGAAGCGGAATTCCTTTGACTACTCGGTTGCCCCAAAAAGGCGGAACAGGAATTTCATTATCGGCAGCCACATCTGACCGGTCTGGGATTAGATCTGGAACAGTGCGAACCAGCAGGCTCTGTGGCCTAACCAGTCGTTTCTTGAGCGGCGGTAGTTCAACATTTTTCTCACCGCGCTTGAGCCGCACCAGCGGATCCATAAGCTTCAGGCCTTCGAAAGCATCTTTTGCGTATCTGACTTCTCCGTCAAAAATCTCAGCCAGGTCTTGTTCGACAAAGCTTCGAGTTAGAGCTGCGCCACCGAGAATTACAGGCCAACGCTTCGCGACTCCGCGCTGGTTCATCTCTTCAAGATTTTCTTTCATGATTTGTGTCGATTTGACTAGCAAACCGCTCATGCCGATTACATCGACGTCAAATTCTTCAGCCGCTGCAAGGATGTCGTTGATTGGCTGTTTGATCCCGAGGTTGACCGTTTCATAACCGTTGTTGCTAAGGATGATATCGACCAAATTTTTACCAATGTCGTGAACATCACCCCTAACCGTGGCCAGCAAAATTCGGCCTTTGCCCTGTTCATTCGACCTCTCCATGTGCGGCTCTAGATGAGCCACAGCAGATTTCATAACCTCAGCTGACTGCAGCACGAATGGCAACTGCATCTCACCTTTACCGAAGAGCTCACCTACCACCTGCATACCTTTTAGGAGATGATCGTTGATGATTTGAAGTGGTGATATTCCGGAGGTCATGGCCTCGTCTAAATCAGGTTCAAGGCCTTTACGTTCGCCGTCAATGATTCGGCGTTCAAGTCGCTCTCTGATTGGTAGAGCAGCTAACTCTTCAGCTCTAGAGGCTTTGGCCGCTGTGCTGTCGATGCCGCTAAAAACCTCAAGAAACTTAGTTAGCGGATCAAAACTCACTGTTCCGTCAGCATCCCATTCTCGACGGTCGTAAATGAGGTCGAGCGCTGCTTCGAGCTGTTCTGACGGAACTTGGCTAAGCGGCATAATTCTGGCCGCGTGCACGATCGCTGAGGTTAGCCCAACTTTGGTGCACTCGTGCAGAAAGACTGAATTCAGAACGTGTCTGGCAGCCGGCGAAAGCCCAAAGGAGATATTCGAAATTCCGAGGGTCGTTTGAATGCCGGGGAACTCTTCGTTTAGGACTCGAATAGCCTCAATTGTTTCGAGCCCATCGCGTCGAGTTTCATCTTGACCGGTCGCGATAGGAAACGTGAGTGTGTCTACTGTTATGTCTTCGAGGCGCATGCCCCAGTTTTCAGTGAGGTCTTTGATGAGGCGGCGAGCGATTGTGAGTTTTGTTTCAGCGGTTCTAGCCTGGCCAGATTCATCAATGGTGAGAGCAACCACGGCGGCGCCGTGTTCTTTGACCAAAGGCATAATTCGAGCAAATCGCGATCCTGGACCATCGCCGTCTTCGTAGTTGACAGAGTTGATCATGACTCGACCACCGATGCACTCCAGCCCAGCCTCGAGGACGTTCGGTTCGGTTGAATCGAGCACCAGAGGCAAGGTTGTCGAGGTGGCTAATCGGCTGACCAGCTCGCGAGCATCTTTTGCACCGTCTCGACCCACGTAGTCAACACACAGATCTAGTGCATGAGCGCCCTCACGGGTCTGCGACTTTGCAATTTCGATGCACTCATCCCAGTTTTCGGCCAGCATCGCCTCTCGAAAAGCTTTCGAACCGTTGGCGTTGGTGCGCTCGCCAATTGATAGATAGGTCATGGTCTGGTCGAACGGCTGATGTTGATAGAGACTTGCCAGACCCGGCTCATCAACAAATCTTGGCCGAGCTGGTTTTGCTCCGGAAACCGTAGCCGCCAGTTGAGCGATGTGGGCGGGTGTTGTTCCGCAGCAGCCACCGACCAAGCCTGCTCCGTATTCGCGAACAAATTGAAGCTGAGCCGTGCTGAGTTCAGCTGGAGTGAGCGGATAGTGTGCACCGTGAGGACCGAGAATCGGCAACCCAGCGTTTGGCATCACCACCAGGGGCAGCTGAGAGTACTTAGCGAGATAGCGTAAGTGTTCACTCATTTCGGCAGGGCCAGTGGCACAGTTCAGGCCAATCGCATCGACCCCGAGGGCGGAAAGAGAGGTAAGTGCCGCACCGATTTCTGAGCCCAAAAGCATGGTTCCGGTAGTTTCGATGGTTACTGATACGAAAACTGGAACGGCTTTACCGAGCTCGGCCATGGCTCGCCTCGAGCCAATTACTGAGGCCTTAGCCTGGAGTAAATCTTGAGCGGTTTCGACCAGAATTGCGTCTGCTCCCCCGTTAATCAGACCTCGCGCAGAGGCTTGATAAGCGTCTCGAAGCACACTAAATTTTTCGTGGCCTAACGACGGTAATTTAGTGCCCGGGCCCATGGAGCCAAGCACCCAGCGCATTGATTCTGATGTCGCGAAATCGGCCGCCACCTCTGCAGCTATTTTGGCTCCGGCGTAGGCCAATTCTTCGATGCGATCTTCGATGCCGTACTCTGCGAGGTTTGCGAAATTGGCGCCAAATGTATTGGTTTCGATTGCTTCGGCACCGGCTTTGAGGTATTGAGAGTGAATACCCGCGATGATTTCAGGTTTGGTAATGTTCAGAATCTCATTGCATCCCTCATGACCCTGAAAATCTTCAAGGGTGGGGGCAGCATCCTGAATCATGGTGCCCATTGCGCCGTCGGCAACTACGACGCGAGTCTTGATCGCGTCTAAAAAGGCTTGTGACTTGGCTGGGAACATACCCTTGTGAGTCTACCCGCTGCGTCAATTTACCGGTCGTTTATTACTCTGCTGGGTAAACTGGCCCAATGACGAGTGCGCTCTTTAGAACCGATAATCCGACGCTCTCGTTCGAATTTTTTCCGCCGAAAGACGCAGGCGGAGACGCAGCACTCTGGGAAAGTTTCGATGCCCTGCTCGAAGCTAAGCCGAATTTCGTTTCGGTAACCTATGGGGCTGGCGGTTCAAATCAGGGGCGAAGCCTAGAGATTTTGAAAAAAATGGCTTCCGCGGTGCCAACAATTGGCCACCTGACCTGTGTCGGCGCCTCTTTCGAAAAGGCCAAGCGCACTATTTCTGATTTTCAAGCGGCAAATGTCTCAGCCATTCTTGCTCTGAGAGGTGATGCGCCGGTAGACAATCCGGATGCCCTGCAGCAGGGTGAGATCAAGACTGCTCTCGAGCTAGTTGAGCTAATTCGTACTGAATCTGAACTAGAAATTGGCGTTGCGGCTTTTCCAGAGAAGCACCCCGAGTCTCCGACTCTCGAACACGACGCTGGAGTGTTGGCACTAAAACAAAATTCCGGTGCCAGTTTTGCCATGACCCAGCTGTTTTTCTCTGTGGCCGCCTACCAAAAATTCCTCGAGCTCAATCGCAAAGCTGGTGTAACCATTCCAGTGGTGCCGGGTGTGATGCCAATCGCTAACGCCAAACAGGTTCTTCGTATGGCAGCGATGAGCGGCGCAGAAGTTCCAGAACGCCTTCGGGCCGAGCTTATGGCTGTAGAAGCTGATCCGGTGGCTGCGCGCAAAATCGGCATGGATTTCACCATTTCACTGGCCAACCAGCTTTTAGATCTAGGCGTGCCTGGGTTGCATATTTTTTCACTGAACCATCACGCGGCAGCACTTGAAGTAGCGCGTGGTGCGGGCCTGGTGTCATAGCCGACCAGTATGGTTTTGAAGTGACCCAAATCGAATTTGATTTTTCTAACCCGCTGCCAGATTGGGCGAAAAAGCTCGCAGTCTTTGACCTAGAAACCACCGGTCTTGATCTGCGCGAGGCTCGAATCGTCACGGCTTGCGTAATGCTGTTAGACGAAACCGGAGAAATAACCGAGGGTCAAGAATGGCTGGCAAACCCAGAAATTGAGATTCCGGCGGCAGCATCCGCAGTTCATGGAATAACGACTGAATTAGCAATAGCCAACGGTAGAAATGCCCGAGAGGTTACCGCTGAAATTATTGATCGGTTGCGCAGCTGCTTCGATGCCGGAATTCCGGTGGTTGCCTATAACGCTCCATACGACTTCACCATTTTGCATTTTGAGGCACTTCGGCACGGGCTCGCGCCAATTGCCAACCCCGCTCCCGTTATCGATCCATTGGTGATTGACAAGTTTAAAGATCCATATCGCAGTGGCAAACGCCGTTTAGAAAATGCCGCGCAGTTTTACTCAATTCCGCTAGAAAACGCCCACAATTCGACAGCCGATGCGGTTGCTGCTGGGCGCGTAGCTCAGGCCATAGCGAAGCGGTGGGCAGAAGAGTTGGCTGTAGACGCCAGTGAATTACATCGCCTACAAATTGACTGGAGCGATGCCAACGATGCCAGTTTTGAAAGCTACATGCGCAGGGTGAAAGACCCTGAATTCACTGTGGTGCGCGGCTGGCCTCGGAAACTCTAGCTCTTTTCTAAACCAAACTAATTGCAGTCGAATCATGGTCGGCATCCATCGGATTCGTTAAAGAAAAAAGACCTCGATTTCTCGAGGTCTTTTTTGTTGAAGTCTTAGGCTCCGAAGCCCTTGTAGCGTGCGTTGAATCGCTCAACACGTCCAGCAGCATCCATGATGCGCTGCTTACCTGTGTAGAAAGGGTGTGACTCAGATGAAATTTCAACGTCGAATACTGGGTAGGTGTTTCCGTCTTCCCACTCGATGGTCTTGTTGCTGGTGACGGTTGAGCGGGTTAGAAATGCAACACCCGAAGCCAGGTCACGGAAAACGATTGGCTCGTAAGTTGGGTGGATCTCTTTCTTCATAGCGAAAACTCCGAAAATCTTGAAAATGGATGCCGTGCCAAACGGCACAAGCTAAAAGCATACCAGAAAGCGCCCAACGGGTAAAGCGCATTCACCAGCTAATGGCGAGCTCTCGCGACGAAACGCCCGAATTGGTTTTCAACAATCAAATCCATGCCGAAGGCCTCTGAAATTTTGGTCGAGGTTAGGGTCTCACCAATATCACCCGCGGCATAAACCTGCCCATTCTGCAAAATCAAAGCGTGGGTGAATCCGGCCGGAATCTCTTCCAGGTGGTGGGTCACCATTACCATCGCCGGAGCATATGGCGACTGGGCGTACGCACCAATCAGCTTCAACGTCTGCTCTCTGGCAGCCAAATCTAGGCTAGCGACAGGCTCATCCAGAAGCAGCAACTCAGGATCTGGCATGACGGCACGCGCAATTTGAGTTCGCTTTCTTTCACCGTCACTCAAAGTGCCAAAGGCTCGATCGGCGAAAGTTTCAAGCTGCCACTCGTTCAGCACACGGCGGGCACGACGTTCATCGATGTCGTCGTATTTTTCATTCCAGCGCCCGGTTACCGCGTAACTAGCCGTCATTACGGCGTTAAGAACTGTTTCCGAGTTTGGGATGTGAGCAGCGAGTGCTGAAGATGCAAAACCAATTCGCGTGCGCAGTTCAAAAACATTTATTTCGCCAAGGCGCTCGCCCAAAATTTCAGCCTGACCTGAGGATGGATGAATTTGCGCAGCCGCAACTCTAAGCAACGTGGTTTTACCAGCGCCGTTAGGGCCAACGATGACCCAACGCTGGTTTGGCTCAACCTGCCAGTCAACATTGTTCAGAATTGGTCGCTGATCGCGAACTACGGTGATGTTGTTGAGGTTGATAACGCTAGACATAAGGGTAAGCCTAGGCGAAAGAGTCGATTGCTTTTTGATACACGCTGATAGTTTGCTCAGCTATGCTCTCCCAGCTGAAATGATCTTCAAC
>JBEGRV010000033.1:0-10254 GCA_041180285.1 Actinomycetota bacterium | reverse complement strand
ACCTGTTCACCCTCGCCGAGAGCCTCGGTGGCGTTGAGTCGCTGGTCAACCACCCGGCAGAAATGACCCACGCTTCGGCTGCTGGCTCGCCAATTGAGGTTGGTGGCGAAATTGTTCGCCTATCGGTCGGCATCGAGCACCTTGATGACCTGATTGAAGATCTCGAGAGCGCTTTGGCAAACGTATAGTTCTACATAAAGTAGAATAAGAGGGACGAAAGGTCCCCTTGAAAATTATGAAGAAAACAGTTCTCGCATTCGCCGGCGCAATCGCTCTTGTTGCCGCACTTTCTGGCTGCACCAACGCGGCTTCAATTGGTACTGATGCACATCCAGAAGAAATGCATGTCGACAACGCCTGGGTGCGAGTTTCAGAATTCAGCGATCACGCGGGCGGCATGACCGGTGTTTTCGCTGAAATTGAGAACCACACCAACGGCGATGTCACCCTGGTCGGCGGATCAGCCGAAATTGCTGGAATGGTTGAGATTCACGAGGTCGTAATGGCTGATGGCGCTATGGCTATGCAAAAAAAGGATGGCGGCATCGTCATCAAACCTGGTGAGATTGTCGCCCTTGAGCCTGGTGGCTTACATGTGATGCTGATGGGTTTGAAGCAGCCAATTCTCGAGGGCGACGAGATCACCCTTACCCTTGATTTTGACGGTGCCGAAGATATGACCCTGACCGTTCCAGCCAAGGCTTCTTTTGCCGGCGACGAAACCTACGTACCAGAGGAAAAATAGCGATTGGCAAAGGTTAGTCGTCGAGGTTTTCTCTTCGGAGGTGCGGCTGCAACCGGCGCGATCGTAGCCAGCCCACTTTCGGCCGCTGCAGGTTTTGCAGCCGGGTCATCAGATGCGGCTACTAAGGCTCAGCTAGCCGGTGAAACTGCGGTGCTAGACAGAAGAGCAGAATTTTACGGAGAGCACCAAAACGGCATCGAACTTGAGCTGCAAGCCTGCACCAGTTTTGTCGGGCTGACTTTGCTTCCCGAAACCGATCTGGCCGCAGCTAAGCGCTGGTTTTCACTGCTTACCGACGACATCTCTCGACTAACTAAGGGCGAGCCAATTTTGGCTGACGCAACCCCTCAGCTAGCCATTGGCCCTGCCGGCTTGACCGTGACCGTAGGTATTTCACCAGAGTTTTTGAATAAGTTGGGCTTGAGCCGAAAAGCTCCACCCAACTTCCGGCAACTACCCAGCTTCAGTATCGACAAACTGCGCGAAGAATTCAGCGGCGGAGACGTATTGTTGCATGTTTCGGCAGATGACCCTGTCGTGCTCAGTCATGCTGTGCGGTCTTTGACTCGAGATAGCGCAGCCTTTGCCTCAGTCAAATACACCCAGCAGGGTTTCGCTAATGCGCAGGGAGTGGTGCCGAAAGGCGTTCGTCAACGAAACCTAATGGGCCAGGTTGACGGCACCGCCAACCCCGAATTTGGTACCGAAGATTTCCGCCAAACCGTATGGATTGACTCGGGGCCTGACTGGCTAGTCGGCGGAACCATGATGGTTTTTCGCCGAATTGCAATGAAGCTAAACACCTGGGATGCCCTGGGGCGGGTTGAAAAAGAACAGGTAATCGGCAGAGATCTAAAGGTTGGGGCTCCACTCGGTAAAGCGAACGAGCTAGACCGTCCAGATTTTGAGGCCACCGATGCCAACGGAATGCTGGTGATTCCAGAATTTGCCCACATTCGACGTGCCCATGTTCCGGCGGCTGGCGAGCGAATTTTCCGTCGACCCTTCAACTACGACCAGGGGGTAACCAGCGAGGGCGTCCCCAATGTTGGATTGTTATGGGCCGCATATCAGCGCGACATCGAATCACAATTTTTGCCAATTCAACGACGGCTTGAGCAATTCGACTTGCTCAACGTCTGGACCTCACCAATCGGCTCTGCGGTGTTCGCAATTTTGCCGGGGGTTGCCGAAGGGCAAATTCTGGGTGAGAAGCTGTTTGCCTAGATAAACAGCTCAGCTAAATCATTTAGTCTTGACCGGTGAGTAAAACCAAAACCCAAAAAAAATCACAAAATTCGGTGTGGAAGTTTGTGATTGTGGTTGGCATTTTGCAAATGATGCAGCCGCTCACGGTTGATCCATATTTGGCCTCTGGTCCGCAAATCTCCAGTGACCTAAATGTCGACTCAGCACTGATTCAGCTCAGCCTCAGCGCACTCACTATTGGTTTTGCCCTCGGTCAATTTATTGCCGGCCCGATCAGCGACTCAATTGGTCGCCGGCGTCCGCTGCTGGCATCCGGAATTTTGTATGTTGCGGTCACTCTGATGAACATTTTTGCCTGGAACATTGAGATCTTTATGGCCACCCGGTTTCTACAGGGTGTTGCCGGTTCGGCAGTGTCAGTAATCGGAAACGCGATTATTCGCGATCGATACGAAGGTCAAAAACTCATGCTGGTTTTTGGCAAACTCTTTCTAATTCAAGGTGCCGCTTGGTTTATCGGCCCATTTTTCGGGTCACAAATTCTTGCGATAACCGACTGGAGGGGAATTAGCGTAATTATCGCGATCTTCGCAGTTGCCGGTGTGCTGATGGCCTTCAAATTTCTGGGTGAAACTCTGGCCCATGAAGACCGTCGCGAAGATATTTTCAAAGGGATGGGCGCCCGCTTCTTACATGTTTTCAGAGATCGCATCTACGTCGGTCTGATGTTGGTTTCGATGTCAGCCGCAATTGCGGTCTGGACCTTCTTGAGCTGCGCACCGTTTGTCTATGGAAAGCAGTTTGGGTTAGAGCCGATGGAATTCGGCTTGCTCATGACCGCCCATTCGTTTTCTGGATACATCGGGGCACAACTGGTCTCGTACCTAGCAAGAAAATATCAGGCAAAGTGGCTTCTAACAGCTGCATTCGCAGCGTTGATTGTTTTTGGTTTCGCGGTTTACTTCGCCGCATCCGCATCCGCAGCCGCACCACTGGCACTGGTATCGACACTCATCTGCTTCTTCTTCCTATGTTTTGGAATGTGTTTACCAACCATCGGGGCACTCTCACTTGCGGGGCATGGTGAAGAGGCCGGAACTGCTGCTTCTGTTTTGGCTGTAGTTACGTCAGCGAGTACAGCCATCGCAGGTCCTCTGTACACCTCATTAGATAAATCAAACTTCGTTTCAGCTGCCTCATTGGCAACCACAGTTGCCATAGTCGGTCTAATCTTCATGCTCACAGTGGTGCGGCCAAAGTCAGCTCCAAACCTCACCTAAACTGCAGCTATGAGCTCGCCAAAACGCATCCTTATTCTTCACGGTTGGACAAACCGGCGACAGGTCGGCGTTTGGCATCGTATTTTGGCTTCAAATTTACGCCGGGCCGGGCATCAGGTTATTTATCCGCAGTTTCCAAACACCGACAACCCGGTGCTGTCCGAGTGGCAAGAGCTGCTCGAGGCCGAACTTGGTCACTTGGCAGAGGCCGGAGATGGCGAAACCGTAGTAGTTGCCCACTCGCTCGGTTGCATTAACTGGATGCAGGCAGCGGTCGCAAAATTAGTCTCCGAGCCGGTCGACCGCTTGCTTTTGGTTGCCCCGGCCGATCCAAAGTTGCTGGGTGATGTACCCGGTGTCGAGCTTGATCTGAACAAAAAGCGCGTGGTTGAGGCCGTCAAGGCCTCGGCTCGAAGCGTTACCCTGGTGGCCAGCGACGCTGACCCGTGGATTCCTGACGGTATTGTCAAAACTTTTGGCAAACACCTAGAAATTGACCCGATTGTGATGCCGGGTGCGGCGCACATTTCGCTCAAAGACGGATGGGGGCACTGGCAGGGTGTAATCGATTGGGTAAACGATCCGGGTGCAGACATAACCGTCAGGTAGGCTGTTCACACACTCCCGATTTGCCCCAGGGAGTCCCATGGAAATTAGGAAAATCGATGAGGATTTTGCTTGTTGGCGCAGGTGGCGTTGGCGATGCGATAGCCAAGATAGCGGCCACCCGAGACTTCTTTGAAGTAATGATTGTCTCTGACTACGACTTTTCACGTGCAGAGCGCACCATCGCTTGGATTCGAAACCGCCACGGTGATCAAATCGCCAGCAGATTTGTACCTGCCAAAATTGATGCTTCATCGGCCGCAAACGTTGCTGAATTAGCAAAGAATCACCGCATCACTCACGTAATCAACGCGGTCGAGCCGAAGTTTTTGCCTACGGTATTCTCTGGAACCTTCACGGCAGGCGCCAACTATGTCGACATGGCGCTCAGCCTAAGTGAGGCGCACGAAACCGATCCCTATCGCCTACCTGGTATCAAGTTGGGAGACGCACAATATGCGGTTTCTGAGCAGTGGGAGCGCGCCGGCAAGTTAGCTCTAATCGGCATGGGGGTAGAGCCAGGTCTATCAAACGTTTTCGCTCGCTACGCCGCAGAGCATCTATTCAGCGAAGTCAACGAACTCGGAACCCGCGACGGCGGAAATCTTTCGGTGGTAGATGAAAACGGTAGAGAGATTTTTGCTCCGTCGTTTTCGATCTGGACAACTATCGAAGAGTGCCTAAACCCACCGATGATTTACGAACGCAACCGCGGCTGGTTTACCACGGCCCCGTTTAGTGAACCCGAGATTTTTGAGTTTCCAGAAGGAATCGGCTCGGTCGAGTGCGTAAACGTTGAGCACGAAGAGGTCACCATGTTGCCTCGAACCATCAATGCCAATCGAGTCACCTTTAAGTACGGATTGGGTACTGAATTCATTGATGTTCTTAAAACCCTAAATAAGTTGGGTCTTGACCGAACCAAACCGGTGCGTGTTCGTTCGGCACAGGGGCCCGTTGAAGTGGCCCCTCGCGACATGGTTGCGGCTGTGTTGCCAGATCCGGCGACAATTGGGTCGCGAATGACCGGTAAGACCTGCGCCGGAATGCTGGTTACCGGAAAAGACAAAGATGGAAAAGATCGCGCCACCTTCTTGTATCACGTGGCCGACAACGCTGAAACCATGGCTGAATACGATGCTCAGTGTGTGGTTTTGCAAACGGCTTTCAACCCGCTAATCGCCCTCGAGCTCATTGCCAACGGAGTTTGGCAAGGCGCAGGCGTAGTTGGCCCTGAGGTTTTCGATGCCAAGCCTTTCCTTGACCTAATGTCTTCAAGCACCGGTTATCGTCAACGCTGGGTGCAGCAAGAGCGTCTTCCAGCGAGCCCGCTTCGCCACCCCTAATCGCTACTTGAGCCTGAAGGGCCGAAACATGAATCACTATGACGTTGTGGTTGTGGGTTCAGGTTTTGGTGGTTCGGTTGCAGCGCTTCGGCTCACCGAGAAGGGCTATCGAGTGCTGGTGCTTGAAGCCGGGGCTCGATTCGAAGATCACGAATTTGCTAAAAACTCCTTTGACCTCAAGCGGTTTCTCTTCTTTCCAAAACTAGGAATGCTGGGCATTCAGCGAATCGATCTTCTAAAAAACGTGCTGGTAATGTCGGGTGCCGGAGTTGGTGGTGGGTCGCTGGTCTACGCCAATACCCTTTATCGGCCACCAAAAAGCTTTTACGAATCGGGTAGTTGGGTAGGCCTTGAAGACTGGGAGAAAGTATTAGCACCCCACTTCGATACCGCTGAAAAAATGCTGGGGGTCACTGAAAATCGTTTCCACAGCGACGCTGACAAAGTTCTGCTGCAGATCGCCAAAAAACGCGATCTAGAGAAAAGTTTCAGGTACACCCCAGTTGGTGTTTACTTCGGAGACTCTGGCGTTGAGCCAGGCACAGAAGTCGCAGATCCTTATTTTTCTGGCCTTGGGCCAAACAGAAAAACTTGCATAAACTGCGGCGAATGTATGACCGGTTGCCGGCATGGAGCTAAAAATACTCTGGTAAAAAATTATCTTTATCTAGCCGAGCGAGCCGGCGCTGAAATTTGGGATCTAACCACGGTCAAATCAATTTCTAACCGCGCCTCAGGTGTGCCATTCGAATTGCAGCTTTCGAAGACCCATAGGCGAGGAGCTAGTCGCCCGAGCGCCATAACCGCTGACCAGGTGATTGTCGCTGCGGGGGCCCTGGGCACAGCAAAACTGCTGCAAAAATCCGTTGAATCCGGGAAACTAAACGGCATCAGCAACCGACTTGGCCATCTGAGTCGCACCAACTCTGAATCGCTCCTTGGGGTAGTTGCCGATAACGACCGCCACGACTTCAGCAAGGGTGTTGCTATCACCTCGTCAATTTTTCCAAGTGCCGATACACACATTGAATCTGTGCGCTACGGGCGGGGTAGTGGGTTTATGGGTCTACTACAGAGTGTTTTGGCCAGTGGAAAGCGAATGCAAGCACCAACTCCGGTTCGGTTGGTAGGTGCAACTCTTAAGAAACTTCACCGGTTACCGAGTTTTTACAACCTTCGCACCTGGCCCGAGCGCACACTCATCCTTTTGGTAATGCAGTCGCTCGACAACTCTCTAATTACCTATGTAAAAAAGAACATTTTTGGGGTTAAAAAACTAACTTCCAGGCAAGGCCATGGCCATCCCAACCCGAGTTGGGTGCCCCTTGGTCACTCGGTTGCTCGCGACATAGCTGAAGAAATCGGCGGCACCGCCGGTGCGGTGATTGGCGAGCCCTTCGGAATTCCGCTGACCGCGCATTTCATCGGGGGAGCCGTAATTGGCCCATCGGCTGAAACCTCAGTGGTCGATCGACACCTCAAGGTGCACGGTGTGCCCGGGTTACATATATGGGATGGAAGCACGCTTTCGGCTAACCCTGGCGTCAACCCATCGCTTTCGATTACCGCGCAGGCCGAATGGGCAGCATCGCACTGGCCACAGAAGAAAAGTTAGCTTCGCCGGCGCTGAGCAACATATGCCCCCGCAATAACAATTAGCGCGCCCACTGGTTCGTGCCAGGTTAGTGTTTCGCCCAGTAGCAAAATGCCTAAGGCCACGCCAATCACCGGAGTTATGTAGGTTACTGCGCTGGCAATTGGTGAACCTACAGTGGCGAGCAGCCGGTAGTAAAGAATGTATGCAAAGCCGGTGCCTAGGGCTCCAAGCGCCAAAATGCTGCCAAGTGCAGCTGCCGTTGGGTTGGCGTGTGCTACTCCTCCGGCTAGGTAAAACGGTGCCAAAACCAGTGCGCTGGTTGAAACCTGGCCAAAAACTGCAACCTCGCGGCTTAGGCCGAGGGGCTCGACAAACCTTCGAATGAAAGGTGACCCAATGCCGTAACAGGCCACTGCGGCAACCAGGGCCAAGATAGCCAGCGGATCATTTTCGCCAAATCCAGACCAGACCCCGAGAACCACGCCAACCCCGACCAAGCCGATTAGCAGCCCAATGATTACCTGAGGTTTTGGTTTTTCCGCTGGGAAGGCAATCAGAATTGCCAGCACGGTGAAAATCGGCGTACTCGCATTCATAATGCTGGCAAGTGAACTGCTCACCTGTTGCTGTGCGAAACCAAAAAGGGTCGCCGGCACTGCGCTCATGAATAATCCGCCAACCAACATCAGCAGCCAGGGGCGCAAGGTCTTTGGCAACTGCAGTCGGCGAACCGCAATTACCGCAATCAGCACCACTGCACCGAGAAATGTCCGCCAGAAGGCCACACCGGCCGGGCTCAAGAATGTCAGGCTTTGCTCAATGAAGAGAAACGAGGATCCCCAGATTACACCGGCGATTAGAAAGGTTGGAACCCATTTCTGTTTTTCACCGGCTTGCATCTTTGAAGCCTAGCGCGAAACATTTCGTAATTCTGTCGGGGCAAGAGGAAGCCTTTTCTATAGTCAAAACATGACCGAAACTGACATGCGCATCAAAGCTATTTATGACGAATTTGCCGAGACCTATGATGACTTTTACTCATCTGGAGAGTTCGTTGCTGAAGATCGCGAGCTATTTGCGTTGTTCTCAGATTCAATTAAGAAACCTGTTCTAGATCTAGGTGCGGGTACTGGTTTGGCGCTCAAGTATTTAGAGCTGGAGCCAAAGGAGTATCTTTGCCGTTGAACCCAGCTCGGGCATGTTGCAGAAATTGCATCAGGCTCATCCTGGCTACTCGTCGGTAGAAACCACATTTGAGAAATTTGCTGAGCAAGCGGTTTCTAACCACCAAAAATACGGATCAATTCTGGCTCTTTATGGAGCCGCCACATACTTTGACGTTGAGAGCTACCAGTTCGTTGAGCAGCTTCTGATGCCAGGCGGCAACTACTTTTTGATGTTTTACCGCCCCGGCTATTACCCAGAGCACATCTATAGCGAGAGCGAGATTGCTGCGATTAGTTCGAGGCAAAATTTCGAGGCTATTTATGAAGCGTTCGATAACAAATATTTATTCTCAAAATATTTAGTGGCCACCAACCTCGATTTGCCGCTCGAGAATTTTCAACCTGGTGTGGGATCCTAAAGTTTCAAAAGATAAAGCGAAGCGGCCATAACTGCCATTCCGGCGATCAGGCCGTAAACGGTGAGATGACCGCGTGCCGAGTTGCGTGCCGTTGGCAAAATTGTGTCGATGCTCAAAAAGACCATGACCCCGCCAACCATCGCGAAGATTGCCCCTAGCAAATAGTCGCTCAAGAACTGGCTGAGCACCAGGTAACCAACTACGGCACCGATCGGCTCGGCAAGCCCAGATAGGAAACTCAACCGAAACGCTTTTAGGCGAGACCCGGTTGCGTGATAAATCGGCACCGAAACGGCGATGCCTTCAGGAATGTTGTGCATGGCAACCGCTATAGCCAGGGCGATACCCACTTTGGGATCCTCTAGCACCAGCATGAACGTGGCCAGGCCCTCGGGTAGGTTGTGAATCGCAATGGCCAATGCCATAAACAACCCCATCCGAAGCATTTTTTTGTTCTGACCTGTAGATCTGTCTTCGCCGATAAGTTCAACATCGGTGTTTTCGTGCGGGTTTGTTGAACTCGGGACCAGATTGTCAATTACTGCCATCAAAATTAGGCCGGCTACGAAAAACAGTGCCGCCAGGCCAGAAGGGGCAGCCGCCGCCGGATCTTGGCCCATGTCTTCGGCAAGGTACTTCGTGGCTTTCGGAAGTATTTCTACAAACGAGAGATAAATCATGACCCCGGCGCTGAAACCCATGGACACCGCAAAAAAAGCTCGATTGGTGTGATGGGTAAAAAAGGCGATGGTGCTGCCGATGCCTGTGGCCAAGCCAGCGCCTAGAGTGACTAAAAATGCAGTCAGTAGTGCGCCATCCATCTGATTTCTTTCTCGCTTTTGAAATTAGGGGCAAAAAATGCCGGGCAACTTATCGCTACCCGGCATTTTCAGGTTGAAATTAGAAGTCCCAGTCGTCGTCGGTGGTGGCTTCGTGCTTGCCGATTACGTAAGACGATCCCGATCCAGAGAAGAAGTCGTGGTTCTCGTCTGCGTTCGGTGACAGTGCGGCCAAGATCGCTGGGTTTACGTCGCACTCATCCTTAGGGAATAGCGGGTCGTATCCTAGGTTCATCAGCGCCTTGTTGGCGTTGTAGTGCAAGAACTTCTTGACGTCAGCGGTGAGGCCCATCTCGTCGTAGAGGTCGGCGGTGTACTTGATTTCGTTTTCGTAGAGCTCAAGCAATAGGTCGTAGGTGTAAGCCTTCAACTCTTCTTGACGGGCGGTTGACTGCTCGG
Source organism: Actinomycetota bacterium (assembly GCA_041180285.1). Taxonomy (GTDB): domain Bacteria; phylum Actinomycetota; class Actinomycetes; order Actinomycetales; family Microbacteriaceae; genus Rhodoluna. Next base: position 648 of record JBEGRV010000033.1, on the reverse strand, counting down.
CAAGCGCCTGCTGGTACTTGTAGCCGATGTAGTAACCGTGAATTGCTTCGTCGCGAATAATCAAACGGATCAGGTCAGCGGTGTTGGTTAGCTTTGCTCGTGATGACCAGTACATCGGTAGGTAGAAACCTGAGTAGAACAGGAAGCTTTCGAGCAGGGTCGAAGCAACCTTGCGCTTAAGCGGGTCATCACCGTTGTAGTAGCTGAGAATAATTTCAGCTTTCTTCTGCAGATGTGGGTTGTCTTCGCTCCAGCGGAAAGCTTCGTCAATGTCTGCGGTTAGGCAGAGAGTTGAGAAAACTGAGCTGTAGCTCTTAGCGTGAACCGACTCCATGAAGGCAATGTTGGTGATTACTGCCTCTTCGTGCTGGGTGCGTGCGTCAGCAATCAGGCTGGTAGCGCCGACAGTTCCCTGAATGGTGTCGAGCATGGTTAGACCGGTGAACACGTGCATGGTCAAGGTTTTCTCGTGCGGGCGCAGAGTCTCCCATGACTGAATGTCGTTTGATAGTGGCACCTTTTCAGGCAGCCAGAAGTTTTGGGTCAGACGGTTCCAGACATCTAGGTCTACTGGGTCTTCGATGCGGTTCCAGTTGATTGGGCGGCTGATTAGCTTCACAGTCATTTCTTTTCCCTCTGTCTTCTAAA
>JBEGRV010000032.1:0-10351 GCA_041180285.1 Actinomycetota bacterium | reverse complement strand
CTCGTTTTCTGCTTAACAAGGCATATGCTTATCCCATGACATCGCTCGGCGAATCAGGCGACTTCCTGAAATGTACCTTCTGTGGCAAAAGCCAGAAGCAGGTGCGCAAGCTCATAGCTGGGCCAAGCGTCTACATTTGCGATGAATGTATCGAACTCTGTAACGAAATTATCGAAGAGGAACTAGGAGCTGCGGTTGCCGAGGGAGTTTCCGAGCTAGACCTTCCCAAGCCCAAAGAAATCAAGGGTTTTCTTGACGAATATGTGGTTGGTCAAGACCAAGCTAAGAAGGCGCTTTCGGTCGCTGTTTACAACCACTACAAGCGGCTTCGTTCCAAGGGCACCTTAACCGCTGCGGGTAAAGATCACGATTCGATTGAAATTGCCAAATCCAACATTCTGATGATTGGACCAACCGGATGCGGTAAGACCTATCTAGCGCAAACGCTGGCAAAACGGCTAAATGTTCCGTTCGCTGTGGCAGATGCAACTGCACTCACTGAGGCCGGCTACGTGGGTGAAGATGTTGAAAACATTTTGCTCAAACTGCTACAGGCAGCTGATTTTGACGTAAAACGCGCCGAAACCGGAATCATTTACATCGATGAGATCGACAAAATCTCTCGTAAAGCCGAAAATCCCTCGATTACCCGCGATGTTTCGGGTGAAGGAGTGCAACAGGCGTTGCTGAAAATTCTTGAGGGAACGGTTGCTTCTGTGCCACCGCAGGGCGGGCGCAAGCACCCTCAACAAGAGTTCATTCAAATCGACACAACCAATGTGCTTTTCATTTTGGCCGGAGCATTTGCTGGTCTCGAAGAAATCATCTCAGCCAGATCTGGAAAAAAGGGAATTGGTTTTGGTGCGCCAATCTCAGGTAAAAAAGATGATGTAAACATCTTCACTGAAGTTCAGCCTGAAGATTTGCGCAAGTTCGGTCTAATCCCAGAATTCATCGGAAGGCTCCCAGTGATCGCAACTGTTACGCCACTCGATCGAACCGCTTTGATTGACATTTTGACCGAACCTAAAAATGCCTTAGTCAAGCAATATCAGAGAATGTTTGAGCTTGATGGTTTTGAGCTCGAGTTTGATAAGCGAGCACTCGAAGCGATTGCAAATCTAGCTGTTGAGCGAGAAACCGGCGCCCGTGGCCTCCGCGCAATCATGGAGGAAATTCTTGGGCCGGTGATGTTTGAAATACCGGGAAGCGAAGTTCAAGGCACAATTCGCATTACCAAAGATGTCGTAACTTCAGGTGCAGAGCCAGAGTTAATTCCATTCAAGTCACCACACGAAAAAACCGCGTAGTCGAAGACTCGCCTGTGCTGCCAAATACCAAAGTCGCCGCTAACTGGTTGCCTCAATTACTGGCGGGAACCGTGGCTTCAGTCACCGGAACCGCAGCCAGTATTGGTGTGGTGCTGGCAGCCTTTCTATCGCTCGGAGCAACCACCGAACAGACCAGTTCAGCAGTTTTTGTCATGCTGATTGGCTACGGGTTGCTGTCTGTGATTCTAAGTTTTGCCACCAGAATGCCGGTTTCTATAGTTTGGAGCACACCCGGGGCAGCCCTTTTGGTTTCAAGCGGCGCTTTGGTTTCACAGGGCCGAATTAGTTTCAACGCTGTGGTAGGTGCATTCATAGTGTCGGGTCTGCTGGTAGCGCTGACCGGTTTGTGGCCAGCATTAGGTAGGTTGGTCAACCAGATTCCGAAGCCAATTGCGTCGGCCATGCTGGCAGGCGTTATTTTTGCCTTCTGCCTTGCTCCATTTCAGGCTGCGGGAAAATGGCCGATTGTAGTTTTTCCTGCGTTGATTATTTGGTTGGTGCTTTTCAGGCTTGCCCCAATTTGGGCCGCGCCGGCAGCCATGGTGGTTGTTTTTTCTCTTTCGGCATTAACTCTGGGCGCCAATTTCACCGTGGATTCGCTAGTTCCGGGCGTTGAATTTGTCGCTCCAGAATTTGATCTGGCAACGATAATCGGCATTGGAATCCCGCTTTATCTGGTCACCATGGCGTCTCAGAACATCCCGGGAATGGCCATTATGAAATCCTTTGGCTTCGAGGTTCCGTTCAGGTCGGTAATGATAACCACCGGGCTTTCAAGTGCGATCGGCTCTTTGTTTGGCGGATTCAATCTCAATCTTGCAGCCATTACCGCAGCCCTGAATGCGAACGAGCAAGCGCATCCAGATAGCGATAAGCGTTGGTTGGCTTCGGTCTGGGGTGGTGTCGAGTACATACTTTTGGCGTTTATCACTCCGGCGCTGGTTCATTTTGTGCAAGCGACCCCGCGCGAACTCATCCTTACTGTCGCTGGGCTTGCACTTATCGGAACCATCTCGAGTGCCCTGTTACAGGCGGTAAGTGATGAGAAAAATAGAATTGCCGCGGTCGTAACTTTTCTAATTGGCGCTTCTGGAATTGCCTACCTAAACATCGGCGCTGCATTCTGGGCGCTTTGTGGAGGAATTTTGCTGAATTTATGGCTCGGCAAGAAGCATGATTGAGCTTCTAGCAGGATTTGGTGCAGGCCTGTCGCTGATCGTGGCCATCGGTGCCCAAAATGCATACGTGCTGAGGGCGGGGCTCGCCAAGTCCCACGTGGGAATCGTGGTCGCAATCTGTGCAGTTTCAGACGCACTACTAATCGCTGCTGGAATTGCTGGTTTCGGACAGTTAATTCGGGCCGTTCCGATAGTGATTGAAGTTGCACGCTGGTTCGGAGTCGCCTATCTGCTCTGGTTTGCCTATCGAAGTTTTCGAGCTTCTCTGCAAAATCACGCTCTAGCCGCGAATGCTGCAGGTTCGATCAAGTTGAGGTCAGCAATCGTAACAACGCTGTCGCTTACCTACCTGAACCCGCACGTCTATCTAGATACCGTCATTTTGCTTGGAAGCATTGCGAGTCAATATGAGACCTCGAAATGGCTCTTTGGTGTGGGTGCAATGTTGGGCTCAATTATTTGGTTCAGCACCTTGGGCTTTGGCGCCAGATTTGCAGCACGCTTCACCGCCAATCCAAAATTTTGGCGATATTTTGATCGAATAGTGGCAATAGTAATGGTGCTTATCGCCATTTCAATTGCGACAATGTCGGTCGACTGATTATTCAGTTACCTCTGCCAAAACAACATCTACAACCGCAACCTCATCCGCTTCCAAATAGTTGAGAGTTGAGATTTTCCCGATTGCTTTCAAATCAGTCTCGAGCAAACGCATTGATGTAAGTGTTGCTGTGGGACCGGCTAAGGTGGCGCTCTCAACGGGGGCCTTCATAGACACTTTGGCGTCTGATTTAGCTTTTCGAACAGAACCGACGGCAATCGAGGCTAGCTCTAGAAGCCCGGCGTTTCCGAGGTCGAGGGCATCGATAAGTTCTGCTTTTGTGGGCCAGGCGCTGTTGTGAATTGAACCACCCTCTTTTTGCCACCAGCTCCAAACCTCATCCGTTGCGAAGGGTAGGAATGGCGCAAATAGTCTTAGCATTGTGTGAAGAGCTTGGCGCAGCGCAACGACTGCAGAGGCCTGCTGTTCCGCGGTGTACTTGCCTTCCGCATTGTAGGCTCGCTCCTTTACAAGCTCCAGATAATCATCGGTGAAGTGCCAGAAGAATCGCTCTGCAGCCTCAAGCGCTTTGGTGTGGTCATAGTTGTCAAATGCGACGGTTGCTTCTTGAACTGCTTCAGCCAACTTGATCAGCATTGATTGGTCGATCGGCTCTGAAACTCTAGCTTGTCCACTTGGAGTTTCGAATGAAAGGGTGAACTTGGCGGCATTCAGAATCTTAATTGCCAGACGGCGACCAATTTTCATTTGACCCTCGTCGAACGCAGCGTCGGTACCAAGTCGGGCTGATGCTGCCCAATACCTAACTGCGTCAGCACCGTGGTTATCAATTGGCTCTGCCGGCACCACCACGTTGCCCTTAGACTTGGACATCTTTTTGCGGTCGGGATCGAGAATCCAGCCTGAGATTGCAGCGTTTGACCAAGGCAGTTGACCGTGCTCTTGCTCTGACCTCAAAACCGTCGAGAATAGCCAGGTGCGAATGATGTCTTGCCCCTGAGGTCGAAGGTCGTATGGGAATACTTTGGCGAATTTCTCTGGGTCGGCTAACCAACCACCGGCAAGCTGTGGAGTCAGCGATGAGGTCGCCCAGGTATCCATAATGTCAAGCTCAGCTGTGAAGCCATTGGCTGCATCTCGTTGACTCTCTTCATACCCAGGTGGGCAATCTGTTGAAGGGTCGACCGGTAAAGCGCCTGCGGCCGGGGTGAGAGGGTGATCAAAGTCTGCGTTGCCATTCTCATCCAACGGGTACCAAACCGGAATAGGAACACCGAAGAATCGCTGTCGCGAAATCAACCAGTCTCCAGTGAGGCCATTGACCCAGTTTTCGTAACGAACTCGCATGAATTCGGGGTGGAAATTCAGTTCTCTACCCAGCTCAATTAGTCGTTCGCGGAGCGCCCCGTCGCGACCACCATTTCGGATGTACCACTGTCTGGTGGAGACGATTTCTAGCGGTTTGTCACCTTTTTCGAAGAACTTGACCGGATGGCTTATCTCGCGGGCCTCGCCAATCATGTCGCCGCTCTCTTTGAGCAGCTCAACAAGCCGGGTTTTGGCTGAAAAAACGGTTTTGCCAGCCATCTCGGCGAAGGCTGCCTTTCCGATATCTGAAGTGATTACCTCTGGGCACTCATCGATAATGCGCCCATCAAATCCGATGATTGCTCGGTTTGGAAGATCTAATTCGCGCCACCAAATGACATCGGTAACATCTCCGAAGGTACAGATCATGGCGATACCGGTGCCTTTGTCAATTTGAGCAAGTCGGTGGGAAACAACCGGTACCTCAACGTCAAAAAGCGGAGTTCGTACGGTCTTTCCGAACAGTGATTTGTAGCGCTCATCATCTGGATGAGCAACTAGAGCAACACAAGCTGGAAGTAATTCTGGCCTAGTAGTCTCGATAAAAATTTTGCCCTCTGGGCCGTTGAAACCTAATTTGTGGTACGCGCCGGGCTGATCACGATCTTCGAGTTCAGCTTGCGCAACCGCCGTGCGGAAGGTTACATCCCACAGAGTCGGAGCCATTGATTGGTAGGCCTCACCTCGCTCTAGGTTGTTCAAAAAAGCTTTTTGTGAGACGGCAATTGCGTCTGGAGAAATGGTTTGGTAGGTCTGAGCCCAGTCAACCGAGAGACCAAGTTTTCGCCAGAGCGCTTCAAATTGTTTCTCATCCTCTGCGGTCAATTTCTCGCAAAGCTCAATGAAGTTTCTTCTTGAAATTGGCAGCTGGTCTGCGGCCTTGCTGCTTTTGTTGTCTCCGCCTTCAAACGGTGGAACGAAATCAGGCTGGTACGGCAAAGTTGGGTCGCAACGTACGCCAAAGTAATTTTGAACACGACGCTCGGTTGGCAGCCCGTTGTCATCCCAACCCATCGGATAGTAAACATCTCTGCCGGTCATTCGTTTGTAGCGTGCCACAACGTCAGTGTGGGTGTAGCTGAATACGTGCCCAACGTGAAGCGAACCCGAGACAGTAGGTGGGGGAGTGTCGATAGAAAAAATGTTTTCTTTATCGGCATTGCGGTCAAAGGCGTATACGCCGTTTTTCTCCCAGGAATTTCCCCATTTCTCTTCGAGTCCTTCAACTCCAACCTTCTCAGGAGTAGTTGCTGATTTGAGGTACGCAGGGGATGAGCCAGAAGGGGCAGTAGTCACGCTAAAAGTCTCCAAAAAAAGGGTTTGTTACAGGTTAACATTGAAGCAACAAAAACCTTCTGCTTGACCCAGAAAGCTCTTCATGTATCCCAAGCAACAAAACCCCGGTGAAAACGCGCGCGATGGCGTAAATCCAAGTCCGAGTTTTCCAAAAATTGAAGAGTCGATTCTTGAATTTTGGCAAAAAGATGGCACCTTCCAGGCATCTATCGATCAGCGTAAGCAAGCCGGTGCAGAAGAATTCGTTTTTTACGATGGTCCGCCATTCGCCAATGGCTTACCTCACTATGGCCACTTGCTAACCGGTTATGCCAAAGACGTGATTCCTCGATTCAAGACCATGCAGGGTTATCGTGTTGAACGCAGATTTGGTTGGGACACTCACGGATTGCCCGCCGAGGTAGAAGCTGAGCGCCAGCTGGGCATCTCTGGTCGGCCTGAAATTGAAAAATACGGCATCGACAAGTTCAACGAGTACTGCAAAACCTCAGTTTTGAAATACACCGAAGACTGGCGTGCCTTCGTGACCCGTCAAGCGCGATGGGTTGATTTTGATAACGACTACAAAACCCTTGACACAAGTTTTACCGAGAGTGTTATTTGGGCGTTCCAAGAGCTCTACAAGAAGGGCTTGATTTACGAGGGTTTCAAGGTTTTGGCCTACTGTTGGCGCTGCGAAACACCGCTCTCAAACCATGAACTCCGGATGGATGATGAGGTTTATAAGAGCAGGCAGGATCAGACCCTAACCGTAACTTTCCCGGTAAGCCCGGGGCAACGCTTTGAAAGCGCAAAACTACTGGCTTGGACAACCACACCTTGGACACTGCCGACAAACTTTGCTCTAGCCGTAGGTCCTGAAATTAGCTACGCGCTGTTACCAGCTGGCCCTGAAGGGGCCGCAGATGGGTCGCCAGCTGGAACACAATTTATTCTTGCGAAATCACAGATTGGTTCGTACTCAAAAGAATTGGGCTATGAATCCGTCGAAGCTGCGACTGCAGCGGTCCAAGAGGTGTTCTCGGGTGCTGAGCTAGAGGGGCTCAAATACGAGCGACTTTTTGACTACTACGCCGACGAATCCAAGTTTGATATTTCAAATGCATGGCAGGTACTTGTTGACAGTTACGTTGCCGATGGTGATGGCACCGGCATCGTGCACCAGGCTCCTGCGTACGGTGAAGATGACCAGCGAGTATGCAACGCGGCCGGTATTCCAACTTATGTTTCGATTGACGAACGTGGTTGCTATAACTCCCTGATCGTCAATTACGCGGGTCAGCATGTTTTTGAAGCCAATAAGGGCATCTCCCAAGAGCTCAAAGCGAATCAACGGGTTTTGAAGCAAGCCTCATATGAGCACCCGTACCCGCACTGCTATCGCTGCAAGAATCCACTTATCTACAAGGCAGTTTCTTCGTGGTTTGTTGAAACCACAAAGCTGCGTGACCGAATGCTCGAGTTGAACCAGCAGATTGACTGGACTCCCGACCACACCAAAGACGGATCCTTTGGTAAGTGGCTGGAAAATGTTCGCGATTGGGCCATTAGCCGAAATCGTTTCTGGGGAGCTCCAATTCCAGTTTGGAAATCTGACGACCCAAACTACCCCCGAATTGACGTCTATGGTTCACTCGACGAGCTCGAGCGCGATTTTGGCGTACGCCCGAGCGATTTCCACCGACCGGTTATCGACCAACTGACCCGACCCAATCCCGACGACCCGACCGGGAAGTCAACCATGCGTCGAGTGCCTGAAGTGCTTGACTGTTGGTTCGAATCAGGATCAATGCCGTACGCGCAGGTTCACTACCCATTCGAGAACACCGATTGGTTTGCTACCCATAACCCCGGTGATTTCATTGTTGAATACGTTGGTCAAACCCGTGGCTGGTTTTACACCTTGCATGTGCTCTCAACGGCTTTATTCGACCGCCCGGCATTCAAATCTGCTCTTTCTCACGGCATCATCCTTGGTAACGATGGCCAAAAGATGTCTAAGAGTTTGCGTAACTACCCCGATGTCAATGAGGTTTTTGATCGAGATGGTGCAGACGCTATGCGCTGGTTCTTGCTTTCGAGCCCTATTCTTCGCGGGGGCAACCTGATTGTCACTGAACAGGGAATTCGAGAAGGTGTTCGCCAGGTATTGCTGCCACTGTGGAACACCTGGTATTTCTTTACCCTCTACGCAAATGCCTCTAACTTCGAGGCGAAAATTAGCCACGAGAGCCAAGATGTTTTGGATCGATACCTACTTGCCAAAACTAGGCAACTAATAATCGATGTCGAAAATCACTTCAACCGCTACGACACATACTCCGCAGCGGCAGCAATGCGAGAATTCGCAGATGTGCTTACCAACTGGTTTGTTCGGCGTTCGCGTGAGCGTTTTTGGCTTGGAAATGCCGATGCTTTCAACACCTTATTTACTGTTCTAGAAGCGTTTTGTCGAGTCAGTGCACCCATGTTGCCCATGGTTGCTGAAGAGATCTGGCGAGGTCTAACCGCTGGTCGCAGTGTTCACCTCGAGTCTTGGCCAAACGCTAGCGAGTTCCCCGCAGACGATAGCTTGGTTGAAGCTATGGATGGCGTTCGAGCAGTATCTTCAGCGGCGCTAGCTTTGCGAAAGGGGGCCTACTTGAGGGTTAGGCTGCCACTAGCCAAGCTCACAGTGGTTGCCCCAAGGGCCGAGAAGCTAGAAATTTTCAAATCTCTCATTGCTGAAGAACTCAACGTGAAAGCCGTTGAGCTAGTTGAGCTATCAATTGAATCTGCTAGCGACTACGGGGTTGTCAAGCGGCTCACCGTAAATTCGCGTGCCGCAGGGCCAAGAATTGGCAAGGCCGTGCAGAACGTAATCGCGGCAGCCAAGGCAAACGACTGGTCTGAGACACCGAATGGTGTGAAAGTCGGCGATGTCGAACTCATCGAAGGTGAATTTGAAATCAGCCTGGTCGCTGACTCATCTGGTAGCTCTGCCGCAAACCTAATCGGCATGCTACCTGGCGGCGGTTTCGTAATTCTGGATGGCGAAACAACCCCAGAACTTGAAGCTGAAGGTTTGGCTCGAGACCTAATTCGCGTGGTTCAGCAGGCGAGAAAAGATGCCGACTTTGATGTCAGTGACCGCATTCGACTTAACGTTGCCGGTTCAGCTGCTGTATTGGATGCTGCCCAAACTCATCATGATCTGATCGCCAGCGAAACACTGTCTGTTGAGGTTCAATTTGAGCTTGACGATCAAATAGCTTCAGAGTTATCTGTGGGAGATAATCTGCCAGTCAGAGTGTTGGTGGCAAAGAGTTGAGTTCCGATTTTGACGATCTAGAAGATCGCTTTCAAGAGGCTGCATCCGATGTTATTTTTAAACTTCTTGCCAGGGTCCCAGAAAACAACATTCGGCCAAGACTCGAACCGACTGCTCGACTTGCTGCACTCTTGGGTGAACCGCAAAATTCCTATCGAGTGATCCACCTAACCGGCACCAACGGGAAAACCAGCACAGCGAGATTTATTGATCAAATCCTTAGAGAACTCGGGCTTCGGGTTGGTCGGCTAACTAGCCCTCACCTAGTTCGGTTGAATGAACGAATCGTCATCGATGGTGATCCGGTTTCTAACGAAGTTTTGGTTGCGATCTGGAACGACATCGAGCCAATTGTCGAGCTTGTTGACGAGCAACTTGAATCCGAGGGTGAGCCCAAACTCACTTTTTTTGAGGTGCTGACCGTGCTTGCGTTCGCTGTCTTTGCAGACGCCCCAGTAGACGTCGTAGTGCTCGAGGTGGGAATGGGAGGCAGTTGGGATGCCACCAACATCGCGACCGCTGATGTTGCGGTGTTTACTCCGATCGGTCTTGATCACACCGATCGCCTTGGCAGCACCCTGGCTGAGATTGCTCAGACCAAAGCAGGAATCATTAAAAACGGATCAATTGTGGTCACCGCGGCCCAGCAATCTGAGGCATTAGCCGCAATTGAGTCAGTTTCGTCAGGTGTTGGCGAACGAATCTTTTTTGCAGGTCGTGATTTTGATGTCACCAAACACGAAAATATTGATTTTGCCCAGAGAATTTCGATTCGAACTCTGGTGAGTGATTATCAAGATCTCGAAATCCCGGTGCTTGGTAAACACCAGTCCGACAATTTTGTTTTGGCAGTTGCCGCGGTAGAGGCTTTCCTGGGTGGGGGGCAACATCGGCTGGTCGACGATGTGGTGCGCGCCAGCGCAGCTCAAATTTCCTCACCAGGCAGGCTGCAGGTGCTGGAAAAAAGTCCTTTGGTGTTGTTGGATGCAGCTCATAATCCTCACGGCGCAAAGGCACTTGCGGCAGCTCTAAAGGATGATTTTGACGCACCCTACGTGGTTGGTGTGATTTCTGTTTTGCAGGGTAAAGACGCTGATGGTTTTTTTGCAGAGTTGTCTGAACACCTAGTTGAGCTCGTCATCACACGGTCGGGTTCCGACCGAGCCATGTCCATCGAAGATCTGGTAGAAATTGCCAGCAAATACTTCGAGCCAGACAGTATTCACGTTGAGCCAAAGCCCTACGAAGCTTTGGCTAAAGCAAAGCAATTATTGCCAGATAATGGCAATAGGGCGGTCTTGGTGTC
>JBEGRV010000031.1:0-10414 GCA_041180285.1 Actinomycetota bacterium | reverse complement strand
TGGCATTAACCAAGGTGAGTAGCAACGGAGCGGTCTCGCCGATAACCCTGGCAATTCCCAACAGCACCGCGGTAATAATCCCTGATTTTGCCGCTGGCAAAGTTACCTGTAGGAAAGCTCGCCAGGATGGAGCACCGAGGGCTAGGGCTCCATTACGCAACTCGACCGGGACCAAACGAAGCGACTCTTCGGCAACTCGAGCCACAGTCGGAAGCATTAGCGGGACCAGAGCCAACGAACCAGCAAACCCGGCGTACTGAGTGAATCCGGAAACAATCAGCATCGAGTAAACGAAGAGCCCAGCGACAACCGAGGGAAGGCCCGCCATCGCCTGAAGCAGTGTGCGAATCAAACCTCTGCTTCGGCCGCGAGTTTCAGTAATGTACACAGCTGTGGCAATTCCCAAGGGAACGGTAATCACTGTGGTCAAGCCGACCACCAATAGAGTGCCCAAGATGGCATGCCCAACGCCACCAAAGTCAAGCGGCGAAGTTGGCTCGACATAAACGTTGTTCTGGTAAATGAAGTGTGGGCTCATTGCCTTCGAGCCGGCCTGCACGACCGACCAAATTACCGAAATCAACATGACCAGCACGAATGCCGAGAAGAAAAGAGTTACCACCACAAGCAAGCCGTCGAGAATACCCCGACGCCCGAAGGTGCGAAATGCCGCTATCGCAGCCGCAATAATCTGCAACGGCAAAAACAATGTCAGCAGGCTGCTCATAAAGTCTGCGCCAGTTAGAGCGAGGTTGGCCAGAAAAACAATTGCGGGGATGACGCTAGCCAACGCAATCGACAGCTTGGTGCTGCCAGACCGAACTCGCCACGGCGATGCCGTAGCTGGGCGCGCGACTGGGGTTAGATCAATTATTTTCTCCATGGCTGAGCCTTTGCGACGATGTACGAGGCGAATGCATTCACGATCAGAGTGGCAACGAATAGCACCACTCCAGCTGCCATTAGGCCGGTAACCTCTTGCTCGGTTGCCTCACCAAATTTCGAGAGAATCAGCGAGGCAACGTTTCCGCCCTGAGGTTCAAGAATTTTGAACCAGTTGAAGTCATCAAACACGAGGTTGAGCACGAAGTAGATAGCCACGGTTTCGCCAAGGGCTCGACCGAGACCGAGAAGCACGCCTCCGGTAATTCCTCCGGCGGCGGTTGGCAGAATCACTTTGCGGAAGGTCGATTCACGATTTCCACCGAGGGCCAATGATGCCTTGATGATTTCCTGGTCCATTTGACTGAAGATTTCGCGGGTCACCGAAGCAATAATCGGCACAATCATTACGCCGATTACCAGCGCTGCGATAAACGGTGAATTCAGGAAGTTGCCCTCTTCGTGAGCAAAGATCGGTATGAAGCCTAGAGCGTTGTGGATTTGCTCAGACCAGCCCGACGCAACCGGAGTAAGTACCGTGAGACCCCAAAGGCCCATAACAATCGATGGGATGGCCGCTAGGAAATCAACCACAATGGTGGCGATCTTGGCAATCGACCGAGGTGCCATAAATTCAATGAAATAGGCCACCGAAATTGCCATCGGAACGGCAAAACTGACGCCAAGAGTTGCAATTAAGAATGAACCGTAGAGCATCGGCCCGATGTGCATCAAATGCGGCTCGAGCGAGTTATCCCATCCAGCTCCGGTTATGAAAGGGATGACGCCCTGACTTGCAAAAGCCGGATAAGCGCGGATCAGAAGGAAAATAAGCACCAGCAAGATGATGACAATCGCCGAGTAGGCAGCAGCTGTGGCTATCCCAAAAAATAACTTATCCGGAAGGGTCGAGGGTTTCGACTGCAGAGACCTGCGCTCTGGTGTGCCTGTGGTTGCCTGACTGGACATGCCCCAATCATTGCTTTGCCTGGTGAAATCAGGTTGTTCAAATGGTAAACGTCAGGTGAACAACATCAAATCAAGCGCTCTGGCCAGTCCAAATTTGCCACATTCTCACGAGCATTACGGCAACGGTGAGAGAACCCACGCCGAGCACCACCGTTGACCACCTAGTTCGATCTAGCAGGGCCCAAAAGGTTGCCCCTACTGGAACCATTAGCGCCACGATGAGATAGGCAAAAAACTCGACAGTGTCGGTTTTCGCCTGTGCCCCACCGACCACCAACACAATCGAAATTGCCAATTGAATCAGCAGAGTCACAAACACCGCTGCACTCAGCGAAACGGTGAAGCCACTCGGTTGCCTTCGGAATAAACCCATTGTCACTGCTACCAAACCAGCGCCAACAGATGCAGCTAACCCCACCTGATAAAACCAATCAATCATTTTGATCCTCGGGAAAGACAACCACTGACTTTAGTTCGCTACCTTTTTTCTCAAGGATCGCCAACAGTTTCTGGCTCTCAGTGATTCCCGCGACTAGGTCTGGGCAATCACTTGGTGCCGAGATTCGTTTACCGTACAAGATGTCGCGCTGTGCTTCTGCGGTAAGGCTAACCGTCGGAAAAATTGCGGCTGCAGCCTCGGCTAGAGGAAGAATTTTCAGTGGCTCCGCAGAATCCAACGTTTGAGCCGAATCAATTCGGTATTGACCGATTCTGGTTCTCCGAAGGGCGATCAAGTGCGCACCCGACCCGAGTAGCTCGCCCAGGTCTCGCGCCAAAGCACGCACATAGGTGCCAGACGAACAATCGATTACAGCGTCGAAATCTATAAATTTATGATCCGCGTGCTCAACCAGGCGCGGCTCAGAAACTCGATCAAATCGACTAATGACTACTTCTCTTGCCTTGAGCTCAACCTGTTCGCCGGCACGGACCATTGCGTAGGCGCGTTTTCCATCAACTTTGATAGCTGAAACCGCCGACGGAACCTGTGCAATTTTGCCCCTCAGTTTGCTAATTTCTAGGTCAATTTGGGCTGCCGTAATTTGGGCGATTTTCTCTGGATTGGCGTACTTCACGAAGTCAGATTCAGAGTCGTCTGAAATAGTGGTTGCCCCCAGACGAATCGTGGTCTCGTAGGTTTTGTCTGCGCCGACTATAAAGGTTAGAAGTTTGGTGGCCTGGCCTATGCCTAGCACCAACAAACCTGTGGCTAACGGATCTAGAGTTCCGGCATGACCAACTCGACGAGTGTTAGCTAACTTCCTAGTTCTGGCTACAGCGTCGTGAGATGTCCAGCCCCGTGGCTTATCAATCAGAACCAGGCCAGCCGACAATTAGTCTTCTTCTTCGATCTGTTTGGGTTCGCGATATGGGTTTTCTTCGCCGGCGTACTTTGCGTTTTCAGCTAATCGGTGCAGCTCTTCGTCGCGAGCTTTCGCCTCAGAGAGCAGTTCATTCAGATGCGATGCAACCTCAGGGACCTCGTCTACCACGAATTCGATGGTTGGGGTGAGGCGAATCGATAGATTGTGGCCTACTTCGCGGCGGATCAACCCACGGTTCCGCTCGATGATTTCTGAAGATCTGGCTTTATCTTCAGCCGAACCATAAACCGTGTAGTAAATGGTCGCGTGCTGCAAATCAGGCGTAACCTTCACATCAGTGATTGTCACAAAACCAAGGTCAGGATCTTTCACACTCTTTTCGAGTGCTTCGGCAACCAAAACCTTAATTCGTTCGGCTAACTTGCGAGCGCGCGCTGCATCTACCATCTTTTAGTCTCCTAGGCGCGAGGCTTTTCGCGCATCTCGAAGGTGACAATAATGTCTTCAAGTTGCAGATCATTGAATGAACCAAGCCCGATACCACACTCGAAATCAGTCTTGACCTCGTTGGCGTCATCCTTGAATCGCTTTAGCGAATCGATCTTTAGCTTGTCTGCAATCACGACGCCGCCACGGAGCACACGAGCTAGAGCGTTGCGCTTGATTGAGCCGCTGCGAACAATCGAACCTGCGATGGTGCCTGCCTTTGAAGACTTGAAGATCTCACGAACCTCGGCGGTACCGGTTTCAACCTCTTCATACTCAGGCTTGAGCATTCCCTTGAGCGCCGCCTCAATATCGTCAAGCGCCTGGTAAATGACCGAGTAGTGGCGAATGTCGACACCCTCACGGTCAGCTCGTTCTTTGGCCTTGTTGTCAGGACGAACGTTGAAGCCGATGATGATTGCGTTGTCGACGGTAGCCAAGTTGACGTCTGACTCGGTGATCGCACCCACACCGCGGTGAATGATGCGCAGCTGAACAGAGTCGTCGACTTCGATCTTGAGCAGTGAGTCTTCAAGAGCTTCAACAGCACCAGAGACGTCACCCTTGATGACCAAGTTAAGAGCCTCAACCTTGCCCTCTTCAAGAGCCTTAGTAAAGTCTTCGAGGCTGACGCGCTTGCGGGTTTTGGCCAGCAGAGCATTTCGATCAGCTGCCTCGCGCTTCTCAGCGATCTGGCGGGCCTGGCGTTCATCTTCAGTAACTACAAAGGTGTCACCGGCGCGTGGAACTGACTGCAGTCCGAGCACCTGAACCGGGCGGCTTGGGCCGGCCGATTCAACGGCGTTACCGTTTTCATCGAACATTGCGCGAACACGACCGTGAGCAGCACCAGCAACGATAGAGTCTCCAACCTCAAGGGTTCCAGACTGAATCAAAACGGTGGCTACCGAACCACGACCCTTGTCAAGGTTGGCTTCAATGGCCACACCACGAGCGTCTTTATTCGGGTTGGCCCGCATGTCAAGAGCCGCATCAGCGGTAAGCAAGACGGCATCGAGCAGATCTTTTATGCCCTTGCCCGAAAGTGCCGAAACATCGACGAACATGACATCGCCACCGTACTCTTCGGCAACCAGGTTGAACTCGGTGAGCTGCTGGCGAATCTTGGCCGGGTTAGCAGTTTCTTTATCCACCTTGTTAACCGCGACCACAATTGGCACTCCAGCTGACTGCGCGTGGTTTAGCGCCTCAATGGTCTGAGGCATTACTCCGTCGTCGGCAGCAACCACAAGGATTGCCAAGTCGGTGACCTGGGCACCACGGGCACGCATCGCGGTAAACGCCTCGTGACCAGGGGTGTCAATGAAGGTAATTGCGCGGTCAACACCCTCGTGCTCAACGTGTACCTGGTAGGCACCGATGTGCTGGGTAATTCCGCCGGCCTCGCCTGCAATAACATTCGAGTTTCGAATCGAGTCAAGCAGACGGGTCTTACCGTGGTCTACGTGACCCATCACGGTTACCACCGGTGGGCGGGCCTCAAGGTCTTCTTCACCGTCTTCGTAATCAACCGAAACATCAAGACCGAAACCTTCAAACAGTTCGCGTTCTTCGTCTTCCGGCGAAACGACCTCGACCTTGTAACCGAGCTCTTCGCCCAGAATCGCAAAGGTGTCTTCGTCGATTGACTGTGTAGCTGTAGCCATCTGCCCCAGGTGGAACAAGACTGTGATTAGCTGACCGGCATTTGCGTCGATCTTGTCGGCAAAATCTTGAAGGCTGGCGCCACGACGCAGACGGATGACGGTGCTGCCATCGCCGCGTGGAACAACTGCACCACCAAGCGACGGAGCGTTGCTTCTCTGTTCAAACTCTTCGCGTTTCGCGCGCTTTGACTTACGTGCCTTTGACTGACCACGACCGCCGCCTTTACCGAATGCGCCAGCGGTGCCACCGCCGGGACCACGACCGCGACCACCCGGGCCACCACCTGGACGAGGGGCGCCGAAGGCTGGTGCTGCGCCGCCACCGGCTGCTCCCCCGCCGAAACCTGGGCGAGGGCCGCCGAAACCTGGGCGTGGGCCACCTGCACCTGGGCGTGGGGCTCCACCTGGACGCGGTGCACCCGCACCGGCTGGGCGTGGTCCGCCTGCACCTGGGCGACCAGGAGCACCAGGGCGTGGACCACCTGGGCGACCCATGCCCTGCGAAGGCGCAAATGGGTTATTACCCGGGCGTGAAACTGGACGAGGAATTCCCATACCCTGAGCGGCAGCAAACGGATTGTTACCTGGGCGAGGAATTCCGGGAACCGCAGAAGGTGAAGGTGCCGGCGCAGTTGGAGTTGCCGCTGCGGGGGCTACTGGGGTCGGAGCTGACGGAGCTGGTGAAGCTGCTGCTTCTACCGGGGCAGCCGCTGGCTTAGGTGCGGCTGCTGGAGTTGGTGCGGCAGGTGCCGCTGGTTTTTCAGCAACGGTTTCAGCTTTGGCTGCTGGCTTTGGATCTGCAGGTGCAGCATCAGCAGGTTTTGCATTTGGAAATGCGTCACGAAGCTTCTTGGCCACCGGAGGGGCAATGGTTGATGAACCGCTCTTTACAAACTCACCAAGTTCTGCGAGTTTTGCTAAAGCTACTTTTGAATCAATGCCTAGTTCTTTGGCAATGTCATAAACGCGTGGTAGCGCCAATTTGTTTCTCCTGTCTGGGGGCCAAACCCCAAACAGGGTAGGCCGTTAAAGCTGGTAAGCACTCATTTCGAGCTACTCATTTTTTGCCAACATCGTTTCTGCCTGTTCTTTTGAGATTACTGCGTTGCTGATTCGCAGTGCTCTGCCAAAACCGTTTCTGGTATTTGCCAGCTCAATGCAGTCAGCCTCGGGATGAAGCCACGCGCCTCTGCCGGGAAGTGATTTTGAAGGATCGAAAACCAGCTGATTTTCTGAGACAACAACACGAATCAAATTTGACCGCAGATTGCGCTGGCGACAGCCAACACAGGTTCTAACTTGAATCATTCTAACCCCCGCAGTGGCGCGAGCACTACTAGCTTTCGAGAATACTGTCAGGCTGAATGTCGATTTTGGCGCCCGTTAGCTTGGCAGCCAGTCGGGCATTTTGCCCTTCTTTGCCAATTGCGAGTGAGAGTTGGAAGTCTGGAACTAGCACTCGCACTGACTTACTGGCTGCGTCTAGGGTGAAAGCACTGGATACCTTTGCGGGTGATAGCGCCTGTGCAACAAACTTAGGAAGGTCTTCATCGAAGTCGACAATGTCGATTTTTTCGTCGTTCAATTCAGCTTGAACCGCGCGAACACGCTGACCGAGCTCTCCGATGCATGAGCCTTTGGCATTGACTCCGGGAGCAGTTGCCCTGACTGCAATTTTGGTGCGGTGGCCTGCCTCACGAGCCAGCGACACAATCTCAACAACTCCGCTAGCGATTTCTGGAACCTCAAGGGCGAACAGCTTGCGTACCAAGCTCGGGTGGGTGCGCGAAACAGTAACCTGCGGGCCCCGAGGACCTCGATTTACAGCGGTTACATATACACGGATGCGTTTTCCGTGTGAGTAGTCTTCGCCAGGAACCTGTTCTTCCGGGGGCATGATTGCCTCGATGGTTCCGAGGTCAACGTAAACCATGTACGGCTTTTGACCCTGCTGAATCACACCTGCAACAATGTCTCCTTCTTTACCCTTAAATTCACCGAGCAAAGTGTCATCGTTGATTTCGCGCAATCGCTGAGCAATAACCTGCTTTGCGGCATAGGCGGCAATACGGCCGAAGTTTTCGGGAGTGACTTCACGCTCGCCAACCGGTTCTTCGTTTTCGTCATAGATGGGCTCGTGAATTGTCACGTGCCCTGTGGTGCGATTCAGCTCGGCACGAGCTTTGTCGTGGTTGCCAACATGCTTGTGATAGGCCGCCAAAATAGCTGCTTCGATGATGACGACCAATTCGTTGAAGGGAATTTCCTTCTCACGTTCCAGGACTTTGAGAACACTCAAGTCGATGTCCATGTTCGCCTCCGCAGCCGATAGTTAGTTGTAAGTCGGTTATACCAGTTCGGCAACCGCGCTGTCTAACCTAACAGCGCGACGCTCCCCTGTGCGACGGTTCCACAAATCAACCTCGCCATTTTCGAGACCTTTACCAACGATCACGATATTCGGAACTCCAATGAGCTCTGCGTCGCCAAATTTCACGCCCGGGCTAACCTTGACGCGGTCGTCAAATATGACGCTCTTGCCCTTTGCTTCCAGGTCAGCAACAAGTTTTTCGGCGGTCTGATAAACCACGTCGTCTTTTCCGGCAGCTACCACGTAGATGTCCGCGGGTGAAACCGACTCGGGCCAGATCAGGCCCTTCTCGTCATTATTGGCTTCGGCTAGCACGGCCATGAGTCGGGTAACTCCGATTCCGTAGGAACCCATGGTTACCGTGACGAGTTTGCCGTTCTCATCGAGCACCTGAAGGCCAAGCGCCTCGGCATATTTGCGACCCAACTGGAAAACGTGACCGATTTCAATACCTCTGGCCAGCTCTAATGGTCCTGATCCATCTGGTGCTGGGTCACCGGCACGCACTTCAGCAATGTCGATCACGCCATCCGCATCAAAATCACGACCCTTAACCAGGTCAAAGACGTGCTGTTCAGAAATGTTGGCGCCGGTAATCCAGGCGGTTCCATTTACAACACGTGGGTCAAGTAGGTAGCGCAGTTTGGAAGTTCCATCGAGACCAAGAACCTTGGTAGAGCCTTTGACCGGGCCAATGTAGCCCTTCACTAATTCAGGATTAGCCGCAAAATCGGCCTCGGTGGCCGGCTCAACCTCGTTGGGAGAAAAAGCAGCCTCAGCACGCTTGGCATCGACCTCGCGATCACCTGGAAGGCCAACGACAACAATTTCCCGTTTTCCCTCGGGGCTGGTCAAAGCCAACACGACGTTTTTTAGCGTATCGGCTGCCGCCCATTGGCGACCGTCTGCCCGCGGCACATCTCGGTTTGCTAGCGCTACCAGAGTTTCAATAGTCGGAGTATTAGGTGAAGGATGAACGACCGCTGGCGATTGCGAGTTGGGGTCTTGCTCAGCTGGAGCAACCGTAACCACGGCCTCAACATTTGCTGCGTAGCCACCCGGTGAACGGACAAAAGTGTCTTCACCAATTGGGCTTGGTGACAAAAATTCTTCTGAAGCAGAACCACCCATGGCTCCTGCATCAGCCTTCACGATCACGTAGTCAACGGAGAGGCGTTTGAATATGCGCTCATAGGCATCACGCTGGGCCTGATAGGAGGCCTGCAGGCCCTCATCGGTGACATCAAAGCTGTAGGCGTCTTTCATCACAAACTCACGACCGCGCAATAGCCCAGCCCTTGGTCGAGCCTCGTCGCGGTACTTGTTCTGAATTTGGTAAAGGCAAACCGGAAGATCTTTGTAGCTCGAATAGAGGTCTTTCACCAGCAGGGTGAACATTTCTTCGTGGGTAGGGGCCAAAAGGTAATCGGCCTTTTTACGATCTTGCAACCTAAACAGGTTGTCTCCGTACTCGGTCCAGCGGCCTGTTGCCTCGTAAGGTTCGCGTGGCAATAGGGCCGGGAAGAAAACCTCTTGTGCACCTGCGGCAGCCATTTCTTCACGAACTACCTGCTCGATTTTTGCTTTTACAGCCAGCCCCAAAGGCAACCAAGTGTAAATGCCTGGCGCAGCCCGACGAATGTAACCCGCCCTGACCAATAGGCGGTGGCTGTTGACTTCAGCGTCAGCTGGGTCTTCTCGGAGCGTGCGCAGAAAAAGTTGTGAAAGGCGGATTGGCATGAGCTCAATGCTACCTGAGCGGTGAAATGACCGCCTTGGTTTGGACTAGTTTTTCTCAGCCACCAAAACCTGTGGAGAACCGATCAAAGCGGGATCCATGTCGGCTGCCAATCGGTTTGCCTCTTCAATCAAAGTTGCAACAATCTCGCTTTCGGGAACGGTCTTGATAACTTCTCCCTTGACAAAAATCTGACCTTTACCGTTGCCCGATGCAACTCCGAGGTCTGCTTCGCGTGCCTCACCAGGGCCGTTCACTACACAGCCCATTACGGCAACTCTCAATGGAACAGTCATTTTTTCGAGACCAGCGGTTACTTGGTTAGCCAAGGTGTAGACGTCTACTTGAGCTCGTCCGCAAGATGGGCACGAAACAATTTCAAGTTTTCTTGGTCGAAGGTTGAGCGACTCAAGAATTTGTGAACCGACTTTGATTTCTTCGACGGGTGGGGCTGAGAGTGATACTCGAATTGTGTCGCCAATACCTTGGGCCAACAGTGCGCCAAATGCAACCGAAGATTTGATCGTTCCCTGAAATGCCGGCCCAGCCTCGGTTACCCCGAGATGCAGTGGCCAGTCACCGCGTTCAGCCAATAGCTGGTAGGCCTTGACCATAACCACCGGGTCGTTGTGCTTCACCGAAATTTTGAAGTCGTGGAAATCGTGCTCTTCAAAAAGGCTGGCTTCCCAAACTGCAGATTCGACCAGTGCCTCGGGGGTTGCCTTTCCATATTTCTGCAAAAGACGAGGGTCAAGCGAACCTGCGTTTACACCAATACGGATAGAAACCCCAGCCGCTTTTGCAGCCTTGGCAATTTCGCCAACTTTGTCATCAAACTGTCTGATGTTGCCAGGGTTTACTCGAACCGCACCGCAACCCGCATCGATGGCTTGGAAAACGTACTTAGGCTGAAAATGGATGTCAGCAATCACCGGAATTTGAGATTTTTTTGCAATCAGGTGTAGGCGATCGGCGT
>JBEGRV010000030.1:0-11064 GCA_041180285.1 Actinomycetota bacterium | reverse complement strand
GATCGCTCAAGACCTCATAAGCGTGAGTTACGAGCTTGAAGCGCTCTTGTGCCTGCTCTGATGGGTTTACGTCTGGGTGGAGCTCACGGGCAAGTTTTCGGTAAGCCTTCTTGATCGCATCTTCTGAGGCGTCACGCGCTACACCTAGAACCTCGTAATGGTCTGACATGTATTCCTTTGATTAGTTACCTAGAGCTTTGGATAGGTAGCGAGCAACTGCGCTAACAGCAGCTATGTTTTGTGCGTAATCCATGCGGGTTGGTCCGATTACACCGATTTTGGCAATCTCAGCACCCTGGTTTTCGTAACCGGAGAAAACCGCCGAGGTTGAAGCGAAGGAGTCAAATCCGGTTTCTTTACCGATCAGCAAACTTAGCCCGTTTGCGTCGGTATTCATCTCGCTAATCAATTTAAGCAAAATTACCTGCTCCTCAATAGCGTCGAGTACAGGTGAAAGGTTTCCTTCGAAGTCTTGCCCGCTGCGAACAAGATTTGCAGTTCCGGCTAGCAACAACTTTTCTTGGGTGTTTGAATCGACCAGTGACATCAGTGCGTCGAAAAGTGGATCCAGCGAGTCAGCAACCGAGGCAGGAAATTCAGACTTAACTACCTCTAGTCGAGTTGCAACCAAACTCAACTGCAGCCCTGACAAATTTGAGTTAATCCGATTTTGCAACTCATTTACAAAGCCAACTGCAAATGGTTCGCTGAACTCGACCACATGCTGCTGAATTCTGCCCGAATCAGTAATCAGAATCAGTAACAAACGAATGTCGCTAATTTCTACCAATTCAATGTGTTTGACCGAGGCTTTACCCAATGTTGGGTATTGAACTACCGCGACCTGATTGGTCAAAGTCGACAGCAAACGAACTGTTTTGTTGAGCAATTCATCTAGGTCTACGCTGCCGAGCATGAACGCTTCAATAGCCTGGCGCTCTGCGCCCGAAAGCGGCTTCACCTCGTTCAAACGATCAACGAATAGCCGATACCCCTTGTCAGTGGGAACACGTCCAGCAGAGGTGTGAGGCGCATGAATTAGCTCTTCCTCTTCAAGAAGAGCCATGTCGTTACGGATGGTAGCGGCCGATACACCGAATTGATGTCTCTCGACCAGTGATTTAGAGCCAACCGGCTCACGAAGGGAAACATAATCTTGAACAATTGCTCGTAATACTTCGAGGCTTCGATTTGGAATCATCTCAACACCGCCTAGCACTCAAGTCGCTCGAGTGCCAATATTATCCCTTGATCAAGGATCTTCAGGGCTTTAAACAACACAACTACTCAATAACTAGTGACGAAACCACTCTGTCGGCAAGCAAACGACCCCGTAGGGTAAGGACAATACGGCCACCGATCGCAGCGCTGCCATCGATTAGCCCGTCTGCGATTAGTTCGCTGACCACCCTGGCGTGATTTCTATTTAACGAGGCAGCTAAATCTATGGGGATGCCTTCTGCAAGCCTTAGCCCGAGCATAATGGCCTCTTCATTTTGAGAGTCTTTGCTCAGTTCTTCGCGGGCAAAACCGGGAGAAGTATTTTGTGAAAGTCTCTGGGCGTAGGCACTCGGGTGCTTTACATTCCACCATCTGGTGCCGTTCACGTGTGAGTGAGCACCGGGTCCATAGCCCCACCAATTTTTGGCGCTCCAATACGCACGATTGTGCACTGATTCAAACTTTTTGTCTTTAGCGAAATTGCTGAGTTCATACCAGTGATATGCGGCAGATTTCAGTTGGCTGTCTAGGTATTCATACATCTCGGCCTGTAGGTCGGGATCAGGAGCTGGCAATTCACCGCGTGAAATTTTTCGATGCATTTTGGTGCCTGGTTCGACAATGAGCGAATAGGCAGACACATGGCTTGGGTCTAACGATACGACAGCATCAAGGGTGCGTTTGAAGTCTTCAATAGTTTCGCCCGGCGAACCGTAGATTATGTCGACAGATGTTCCGAGACCGGCATTTTTCGCCATCTGTATTGCCGGAGCCACCGCACTTGGATTGTGAGTCCTGTCTAGGACTTCTAGAACTTTTGGAACTGCAGATTGCATGCCTAAAGAAATCCGAGTGAAACCGCTTTTAGCTAGCTGGAGCAAATAATTTTCTGAAAGGTCGTCTGGGTTCGCCTCGGTAGTTACTTCTACATTTTCGGCTAATCCGAAAACCTCATCCAGCTTCAGCAGAAGAGAACCTAGGTCGCTTGCTGGCAGCTGAGTTGGGGTTCCTCCCCCAAAGAAAACCGATGAGATTGGTGGCATTGATAATCCGGTGTTCTCGAGAGCTCGTTTTGAAAATTCAATCTCGCTCGCCAGCACAGAAGAGAAGCCGGCTTGAGACACATCCTGGAGCTCACTGCTGATGTAGGTGTTGAAATCACAGTAACCACAACGAACTTTGCAAAAAGGAACGTGCACATACGCATGAAAAGAGGCATCTATGCCCGATTCTCGAACTCGGGCAGAACCAGGCAGGCTGCCGTCAGCAGGTACAGGATCGCCCTCAAGGGGTGCTCCGGCCATTACTTTTTCTTTTCGCCCTTTTTATCGGAGTCGGTGGAAAGCGCAGCGATGAACGCCTCTTGAGGCACCTCGACTCGACCGACCATTTTCATACGTTTTTTACCCTCTTTTTGCTTCTCTAGAAGTTTGCGCTTTCGAGAAATGTCACCACCGTAGCATTTGGCCAAAACATCTTTACGAATAGCGCGAATCGACTCGCGGGCAATGATCCGGCTACCAACGGCCGCCTGAATGGGAACTTCAAACTGCTGTCTAGGAATTAGCTCGCGCAGCTTTCCGGTAATCATGACGCCATAGGCATAGGCCTTTTCACGATGAACAATCGCACTGAAAGCATCTACTTGCTCACCCTGTAGCAAAAGGTCAACCTTGACTAAATCACCCTCGGCAAGCCCCGCCTCCTCGTAGTCGAGAGAGCCATAACCTTGGGTTTTACTTTTCAGCTGGTCGAAGAAATCAAAGACAATCTCTGCCAGCGGCAGACTGTAGCGCAGTTGAACTCGATCTTCGCCGAGATACTGCATGTCGATCATGCTGCCCCGCCGAGACTGGCAAAGCTCCATGATTACGCCCACATAATCTTTGGGGCTAAGAATTGTTGCCTTAACCATCGGTTCCAAGACTTTACGAACCTTGCCGGTTGGGAACTCACTTGGGTTGGTGACCGTGACTTCTTTGCCGTCTTCCATGGTGACCTCGTAGATAACCGAGGGGGCAGTCGCGATCAGGTCAAGACCAAATTCGCGCTCAAGTCGCTCCGTCACAATTTCGAGGTGGAGCAGACCCAAGAAACCACAGCGGAAACCGAAACCAAGCGCCACTGAGGTTTCAGGCTCGTATGCAAGTGCCGCATCACTGAGTTTCAGCTTGTCTAGAGCCTCTCGGAGCGCAGGATAATCGCTTCCATCAATTGGATAAATACCTGAGAACACCATTGGCAGCGGGTCTTTGTAGCCCTTCAGCGCCTCGCTGGCAGGTTTAGCTTGATTGGTGATTGTGTCGCCAACCTTTGACTGACGAACGTCTTTTACGCCGGTGATTAGGTACCCAACTTCGCCAACGGAGAGACCCTTGGTTGGCTCAGGTTCAGGCGAGGAAACCCCGATTTCAAGCAGCTCATGTACCGCTTTTGTTGACATCATTTGAATGCGCTCGCGTGGAGTTAACTTTCCATCGATCATTCGAACGTAAGTGACGACACCTCGATATGAGTCGTAAACGGAATCGAAAATCATCGCCCTAGCCGGAGCTTCTGGGTTCCCAACCGGGGCGGGAACTCTATCAACGATGCGATCAAGCAGGGCGTCTACCCCAACTCCGGTTTTGCCTGACACTCTCAGGCAGTCTTCAGGATTACCCCCGATGAGGTTTGCTAGTTCTTCCGCGTATTTTTCAGGCTGAGCCGCTGGGAGGTCGATTTTATTCAGCACCGGAATGATTTCAAGGTCATTCTCGAGTGCCAGGTAGAGGTTGGCCAGAGTCTGAGCTTCGATGCCCTGGGCAGCATCGACTAAAAGCACGGCACCTTCACAAGCTGCCAATGAGCGTGAAACCTCATATGTGAAGTCAACGTGACCGGGAGTGTCGATCATGTTAAGGGCAAATGTTTTGCCCCCAACCTCCCAGGGCATGCGCACAGCTTGAGACTTAATGGTGATTCCACGCTCACGCTCGATATCCATTCGGTCAAGGTATTGAGCGCGCATTGACCGGTCATCGACAATGCCGGTTAGCTGGAGCATTCGGTCAGCCAAGGTTGATTTACCGTGGTCGATGTGTGCGATTATGCAGAAATTTCTGATGGCCGCCGGGTCTGTTTTTGCAGGCTCTAGCCGAGTAGTTGCTCGTGGCGACACAGATTGTCCTTAGAAGATTGGTGAAGGCGATATACGCAGCCACAATTCTCTCACATCAATTAGGCTTGAATCAGTTGTTTCTGAGGCCTATCCCTGATAGGCTTTCAGACTGATAGCGGTGAGTGTCTCCACCTAAATCCCAACCAAAACTTCTCAGTTGAAGCGCGTGCTTCGACTACCTAAGAAAGTGAAACATGGCAAACATCAAGTCACAGATCAAGCGCATTGCGACTAACCGCAAAGCAAATGAGCGTAACAAGGCTGTCAAGAGCGAACTAAAGACCGCTATTCGCGCAGCTCGCGAAGCAATCGCCGCCGGAGACAAAGTTCAGGCTGCAGCAGCTGTATCCCTAGCCGGAAAGAAGCTAGACAAGGCTGTATCGAAGGGCGTAATTCACCAGAACCAGGCAGCTAACCGCAAGTCTTCAATTGCAAAAAAGGCTGCAAGCCTCTAAGGCAAACCTTTTCAAAACCCCCGAAGCGATTCGGGGGTTTTCTATTTAAGTCGCTTATTTTCCCTTTTCCGCTATTAGGCGAATTAAGTTTTCCAAAACATATTCCGGATCACGGCTGGAGCCCTTAGCTGCCGCATCGGCTAGAACCAGCTGGCTTATTACCTTTACCAGACCGGTTTCGTCCCAGCCAGCTAGATCTTTTCTGGCGCGATCTAGTTGCCAGGGCGCCATACCCAGTGATTGAGGTGACGCAGATCGATTACCGTAAAGTTTTGCCAGCTGGCGAATCTTCATGCTGAAGGCAGCCACTAGTGGCACGGGATCTACTCCGGTTGCCAATGCATGCCTGAGTAGGCCTAGGGCTTCACCTGCCTTACCTGCCAATGCTGCATCTATTACCTTGAAGGCGTTCGTTTCAACTCTGCCACCAAAGTAGCTGTCAACCAGCTCTTCGGTTATGTTCTCAGCGGCATCTTGCGCTATTTGTTCACAGGCTGCTGCAAGCTCGGCAAGATCATCACTGAATGCGTCTTGCAGGGCACGAACCGCGCCTTGGCTTATCTGTTTTTCCATTCTCTTAAATTCGGCAATTACGAACTGTGCTCGATCTGAGTCTTTGGTTATTGGCTGGGCCAGAACTTCGCGCCCTGACTTTCGCAGTTCATCTAATAGCTTTTTACCTCTGACTGAAGAGCCATTGTGCCGAATTATTAGATAAACCCCGTCTTCAGGTTTAGTCAAATAATCGAGGCAATCAATTATGAATTCATCGGTGCAACGCTCAGCAGCTTTAATCAAAATGAGCCTAGGTTCGGCAAATAACGATGGGCTAGCCAGGGCATTGAGCAGACCTGATGAGTACTCGTTCGCTTCAACTTCATGGGTCTCATAATTTTCGACTTGGCTCGCAAGCGAATGCCTAAAGTCTCGAAAATAACGGTTTGCTAGAAACTCTTCTGAACCGAATACCAGCGTGATTGGGCTTAGATTTTCTGCCCTGAAAGTGCTTTTCGAGTTCATTTGAATAGCCTAATCGTTCAAAATTCATGACCACTAAAAACTAGAAGAGCCTATAGATACCGAGCCAACTTCATCTGTGCGAATTACATTTGAACCCGCCAACGATAGGTTTCTAATGGTTCGAAAAGTCGGGTGCCCGTACGAATTATTTGCTCCAACCGAAATCAAAGCAATTTCAGGCTTCAGCGTCTCGTAGAGTTCAAAGAATTGATCTGACGAACCATGATGAGCCACCTTCACAACGAGCGGTTTTCCACTTAGTGAAGCTGCCAAATTTCCGCTTTCAAAAAGAGCCATCTGAGCTCGTTCTCCGGTATCTGCCAGGGCCAAAAAATGGAAGTCGTCATAGTTGACGTGGAGCACAATTGAAGCGTCATTCGAGTCTTCACCATAATCTTGAGCCGGTGCAAGCACTTTCAATTCAAAGCCTGCAGAGTCAAATTCGAAACCCCGCCTGACGATTTGAATTGGAATGTTTGCGCTCAAAATTCTTTTTCTGAGTTTGGTTGCAGCCCAACGAGAGTCTTGGAAATCGTTAGTGTAGACAACGCCAATTTTCAATTCTTCAAGCAGCCTTGGCAGGGCACCGACGTGATCTTGATCGAAATGTGTTAGGACCAGATGATCAATTCTCGAGACATTTGCCTTAGCCAGACATGACTTCAACTTTCCAAAGTCATTTCCTGTATCTATGAGCATCACTTGAGAATCAAGTCGCAATAGCGTGGCGTCTCCTTGCCCAACGTCACAGCCGACCAATTTCCAGTCTTTTGCAAAAGGTTTTAGATCAGCAATCTGGCGGCCGGTAAGTGAGGCAAGCGTGAAACTCAAAATAATTAGAAAAATTACACTCAGCGTTCTGAACTGATTTTTCGTTCTAATGATTGCCCAAACACTGAATGAAAATGCGATTAGGGCAGCTATGCCGATGGCGAGAGCACTTCGATCAACACTGATTGATGGAAATTTTTGCCCAAATGCTAATGCCACCTGAAGAAGCAGTTCGCTGATATAGCTAGCAATTGTCAGCGGAGGGATTGCCAAGACTGGTGAGAGATTTGAAAGTAGAAATGCTGCCAAGCCCAAAATCGTAACCGGGTAAATCAGCGGCTCTACCAGCATGTTTGCCAGCACTGAACCTAGGTTTAATTCGGCCTGAAGATAGATGATCACCGGCAGCGTCGCCACCTGCGCAGAAAGCGCAACGGCTAAAGCCACCGCTAATGGCTTTGGCATTCGATTCTCAAGTTTTTCTGCCAACGCCGGTGCCAAGACCAGTAAGCCAAAAGTTGCTAACACCGAGAGTAAAAAACCCAAATCAAAGGCAAGCTGCGGTTCGAAAACCAAAAGCACAAAAACCGCGAGGGCAATCGGCGTTAGGCGACCCGGATTTCGCCCGAAAAAACCTGACAAAGTAACCAGCAGAGCCATAAACGATGCCCGCAGAATGCTTGGCTGGGGGCCGACTAGCATCAGGTACGAAACAACCGCTCCCATGATTATTAGGATTCGCGTTCTTCTACCGACTAGCAGGCCCGCCACCAAATATTTGACCAACGCTATAACGATCACACAGTTCATTCCAGAAACCGCAGTTAGATGTGCGAGACCCGCTTTTCGCATGTTCTGTTGCGCAATCTTTGAGAGCTGTTCATCGAATCCATCGGTGATGCCGAAGACTAACGCACGAGAATCAGGGGTTACCCCAAAAGGTATTGTGTGGAAACTCTCTCGGGCGTCCTCGAACAACATTGAAGCCGACACTAAAAATTTGGAAAAGCTCTCGCTCGATCCCGCCCCTTCGGCCGATAGCGCCAAGAAAACACCCAGGCAGAAGAGCACGAATCGCGCTATTTGGACCCGATTATTTCTCTTCGAAAAATAAGGATCAGCCACAGGCATAGCGCAAGCGGCCATGACACTAAAGCCCCACTTGAGTTTTTATCTGATCGAAAAGTTTTTGGCCTATTCCAGACACTTTCCGCAATTGATTAATTGAAGTAAAGAATCCGTTTGCCGTACGGAAATCGATGATTCGCTGCGCTAAAGTGGGCCCGATGCCTGGCAATCTATCTAAATCGGCAGCGTCGGCAGAATTTATGTTGATCGTTGAAGACTCGATGTCATTCGTAGACGGTGTTTCTGAAACGTTTAGCACTCGCAATTGCTCACCATCACGAAGCTCTCGGGCAAGGTTGATGGATGCTGTGTTTGCATCCTCGGTAAAGCCGCCGGCTTGAAAAATCAAATCGAAGATTCTTGAATTTGGCTCAAGTTGATAGATTCCCGGCCGCTTAATCTCTCCGATTACATGAACGAATATTTTTGCGTCGTTGACCAACGGCTCTTCTATTTCACCTGAAGTTTCGCTTGCTATGGCCTCTGCAGAGAAATCAACTTGAGTCTCGGAATCTTTGGGAGCCATCAAATTCACGACGGCAACAACTAAAACCACCGAAATTGCACCAAAAGCTAAATAAAGCTTCTGCTGCATGGGGTTTAACGGACGAAGCGAATTTACTAAATCAATTATTGATTTCATAAGCCGAGGCTAAGGCCAGAGCACTGACCGCCAGCCCGTCAGGTGCCAAGCTGTGGAAAACTAAGCCGGCTTGGTGGCTATGTTGACAAGCTTTGGGGTCCGAATAATTACGTTCGCAATTTCGCGTCCAGCAAGCGCTCTGGCTACGTTTTCTGAAGCAAAAGCGGCAGCTCTAAGCTCAGACTCTGAAATATCGGTCGACACTTCAAACTTGTCTCTAAGTTTTCCGTCTACCTGAACCACAGCCGTCAAAGTGTTTTCAATCAGCAAAGATTCATCCGCAGCGGGAAGCCCAGTCAATGAAACCGAAGGTTGATGCCCGAGAAGCTGCCACATGTCTTCCGCGGTGTATGGGGCAAAGAGCGATAGCGCTTTCGCTACTACTTCTGCAGCCTCGCGAACGGCAGGATTTTTTGGACCGGCATTGCCATCGATCGATTTTCGGAGAGAGTTAACTAACTCCATTATTTTTGCAACACCAACATTGAATTTGAACTGCTCAATTAGAGGCCCAAAATCTCTGAGGAAAGAGTGGGTGGCCTTTCGTAATTCTGGGTCGCCGGCAGAAAAATCTACGCCCGGTTCGGAGTCGCAGTCGTTTGCGGTTCTCCAGGCACGCGCCAAGAACTTTGCAGCTCCAGCAGGTGAAACATCGGCCCAGTCGATGTCGTCTTCTGGTGGACCGGCGAATGCCATAGTCAAGCGAATTGCATCTACACCATGGGCATCAAGCTGGTCTGAAAGCCTAACTAAATTGCCTCGCGACTTTGACATAGCAGAGCCGTTCATCAAGACCATGCCCTGGTTTAGCAAGCGAGTAAATGGTTCATCAAAGTCAATCATGCCGAGATCGTTTAGCACCTTGGTGAAGAAACGAGCGTAGAGCAGGTGCAAAATTGCGTGGGTCACACCGCCAACGTACTGGTCAACGGGCGCCCACTCCTTGGCAGCATCGATTGGAAACGCTTCGGTGGTCGAATTTGGCGAAAGATACCGCAAGAAATACCAGGATGAGTCAACAAAAGTATCCATGGTGTCTGAATCTCTTTTTGCCGGCTTTCCGCACTCTGGGCACTCGACATTGACCCAAGCCTCAGCCCCACCCAGTGGAGAAGTGCCTTTTGGAGCGAGGTCAAGACCATCAGCGCTAGGAAGTTCAATTGGTAACTGGTCTTCAGGAACGGGAACCTCACCGCATGAATCACAGTGAATGATTGGAATTGGGGTACCCCAATAGCGTTGACGAGAGATTAGCCAGTCACGAAGCCGATAATTTTTCGCAAATTTTCCCTTGCCCGACTCGGCGAGAATTTCAACCGCCTTCGAAATTGCGGCTTTTTTATCGAGACCATTTAGTGGCCCAGAATTTATAGCCAGACCGTCTGAAGTGGTTGGAGCGTCTAGCTCAACTGGGTCTCCCTCTTCGGTTTGGACCACGGTACGAATTGGAAGATTGAACTTTTTGGCAAATGCAAAATCGCGTTCGTCGTGTGCAGGAACAGCCATGATTGCGCCATGTCCGTAATCAGCGAGAACATAGTCTGATGCCCAAATCGGGAGTCGCTCTCCGTTGATCGGGTTAATCGCAAAACGACCCAGCGGAACACCGGTCTTTTCACGGTCGGTAGCCAAACGTTCGATGTCATTACTCTGTTTGACTTTTTCTAGGTAAGCCTCAAAATTAGCCTTGGTTTCGGGGTCAGCGTTTTCAGCTAGTTCGGAGGCTAAGGCGCTGTCTGCGGCAACCACCATGAAGGTTGCGCCAAATAGTGTGTCTGCGCGAGTGGTGAAGACAGTGATTGGTTCTTTTCGACCTTCAATTTCAAAAACAACATCTGCCCCGGTGGAGCGTCCTATCCAGTTTCGTTGCATTTGAAGAACCTTGGACGGCCAATTACCCTCGAGGCTGTTTAGGTCATCAAGCAGTCGATCTGCATAATCGGTCACCTTGAAGTACCACTGGGTCAGTGCTTTTTTAGTTACCTGGTTGTCGCAACGTTCACATAGCCCCTGAACAACTTGCTCATTTGCCAGAACTGTCTGACAACTCGGGCACCAGTTGACGTTTGAGTTCTTGCGATAAGCAAGACCCTTTTTGTAAAACTGAAGGAAAAGCCACTGATTCCATCGGTAGTAAATCGGGTCAGAGGTGACCAGAACCCGGTTCCAGTCGAACGAGCAGGCATAACGACGCATTGAAGCACGCTGCTGGGCAATATTGTCGTAAGTCCATCCTTTTGGATCTAGGCCTCGCTTGATAGCAGCATTTTCAGCCGGCAGGCCAAATGAATCCCAACCGATCGGATGCATGACGTTGTAACCCTTGAGCGCCCAGTATCTAGCAATTACGTCACCTAGCGCGTAGGCCTCGGCGTGGCCCATGTGCAAATCACCCGAAGGGTAAGGGAACATGTCGAGTACATACTTTTTTTCGCGAGTGTCGCCTGGTCGACCAGAGTTAAATGGCTGCAGTTCATCCCAGATGGGCAACCATTTCTCTTGAATGGCGCGGATGTCGTACCCGTCTTGCTGCTCTTTAGAGTTCTGCTCGGACATTTCTCACTTCGAAGGTTTCGTGGCTCAAATGTCTAGGTTACCAAGGCTCTGGCGCTCTTAGAACTTTCAACAGCGCCTTAGCTTTTAGCCTGGTTTCTTCAAACTCTGCT
>JBEGRV010000029.1:0-12593 GCA_041180285.1 Actinomycetota bacterium | reverse complement strand
GTTAAAGAGCAGATTAGTAACTATTTCCAGTCGGTTAAGGCCGGAAATGTCGGTGCACTTCCAGCAATTGGAGCACTAATTGTTCTGACGATTCTTTTCTCGTCGCTATCGCCATATTTCTTCACCACCATTAACATCGCCAACCTGTTTGTGCAGTCGGCAGTTTTGATCACCACTGCTGCTGCTTTGGTTTTCGTGATTCTGATTGGTGAAATCGACCTTTCTGCCGGTGTAACCGCAGGTACCGCAATGGCTGTTTTCGTGAAGCTAAATAACGGCGGCATGGATTGGCCTCTCGCCTTTGCGCTCGGCTTCTCGATTGGCATCGTTACGGGTATCACCATTGGTTGGTTTGTGGCCAGGATCGGTGTTCCGTCTTTCGTTATCTCGCTGGCCTTCATGCTTGGTTTCCCAGGTGTGATGTTGCTCGTTTTGGGTACCGGTGGTGTTCTGCGCCTCGAGGTTCCTGAGCTCAAGGCCATCATGAACTCAAACATGCCGGTCTGGGCAGGTTGGCTGATGCTGGCAATCTGTATCGCGATCACTGCGGCCATGGGTCTCTGGGATCGTTCTCGTCGTAAAGCACAGGGTGTTCCAGTTCGTCCGATTGCAATTTTGTGGGCCAAGGTCATCTCAATTGCGATTCTTGGTGGCGCAGCAGTTTGGTACCTAAACCTTCCTCGAAACCTAGTGCCGACCAACCCAATTCAAGGTGTGCCGGTAGTAGTGCCAATTCTTTTGGTTTTGCTGTTCGCAGGTACCTTCGTTCTTGACCGCACCAAGTATGGTCGTCACCTCTATGCAGTTGGAGGAAACCCTGAGGCAGCTCGTCGCGCCGGAATTAAGGTAGCCGCAGTTCGTATCTGGGCTTTCGTGATTTGTTCGCTGCTGGCAACCATCGGTGGTGTCTTCAACGTTTCACGTATCGGAAACGTTGAGTCATCGGCTGGTCGATTCATTGTGCTTAGTGCGGTAGCGGCAGCTGTGGTTGGTGGCGTCAGCCTCTTCGGAGGAAAGGGTCGTTTGTCATGGGCAGTAGTCGGAGCGCTTGCAATCGCGATGATTGAAAACGGTCTGGGTCTGCTGGGTCTACCAGCCGGCTTTACCTTCGTGGTTACCGGTGTAGTACTAGCTCTTGCAGCAACCGTTGACGCGGTGGCTCGCAAGAAGAGCGGTTCCTCGTTGGTGCGCCTCTAAAAACAACTAAGTAGTAAACAAACTCAATAGCAACACCCTCACGCGGAGGAAAAAATGAAATTCACCAATGGTTTTTGGCTTCTGCGCGAGGGTGTTTCTCTTACCAAAGCAGTTCAGCTGCAACGTCTCGACATTTTCGAATACCACGTCGACGCCTTGGTTGCGGTCAAGAAAGTCGATCATCGCGGGCAGACCCTAAATAGCCCTCTATTTACGCTCAAAATCAGCTCACCCGGAGCTGGAGTAATCGGAGTCAACGTTGCTCATCACCTGGGTGGGAAGCCGCCAATTGGCTTTACTCTCAACCGAAAACCACAAGCCTTGAGTGTGGTTGAAGAAGGTGATTCAGTGATCATCTCTTCAGGCGATCTCTCTCTCCAAATTGAGAAAAGCCCATTTAAACTGACCTGGATAAGTGCGGGTAAGAAACTTGCCGAACAGAGTGACAAGCCATTAATTTACGCGACCTCAGCGGAAGGGAAATTCATCGGGGCTCAAATTTCGCTGGGAGTTGGTGAGCAGGTTTATGGGTTAGGTGAGCGATTTACCTCATTCATAAAAAATGGGCAATCCGTCGACATCTACAACGAAGACCCGGGTACCAGCAGCGAGCAAGCCTATAAAAATGTTCCGTTCTACCTAACCAACCGAGGCTACGGAGTCTTTGTAAACCACTCTGGCAGGGTCTCGTTCGAGGTAGGCAGTGAAACCGTCAGCCGCGTGCAATTTACCGTCGAAGACGAATCAGTTGAATACTTCGTAATCGCCGGCGACCAGCCAAAGACCATTCTCGAGCGATACACCGACCTGACCGGCAAGCCAAAACTTCCACCGCTGTGGTCATTTGGGCTATGGCTTTCAACCTCATTCGTCACCGACTACGACGAAAAAACTGTCAACAGTTTCATCGACGAAATGGAACGCCGAGAGATTCCGCTCAGCGTATTTCACTTTGATTGCTTCTGGATGCGTGAGTACCAGTGGTGTGACTTTGAATGGGATCCGAGAGTGTTCCCAGACCCCGCCGGCATGGTCAAGCGACTGAAAGATCGCGGTTTGCGCGTGAGCCTCTGGATCAACCCTTACATCGGCCAGGCCTCGCCACTTTTCGCCGAGGCAAAAGAGCTCGGCTATTTACTAAAACGAGCTGACGGCTCGGTTTGGCAGTGGGATCTCTGGCAGGCCGGAAACGCCATC
This sequence comes from Actinomycetota bacterium, assembly GCA_041180285.1. GTDB lineage: Bacteria > Actinomycetota > Actinomycetes > Actinomycetales > Microbacteriaceae > Rhodoluna. The sequence continues at coordinate 10,199 of JBEGRV010000029.1, read as the reverse complement.
GTAGATTTCACCAACCCAGGAGCTCGCAAGTGGTTCCAGAGCAAACTCAAACCGCTTCTCGAAATGGGTGTCGACTGCTTCAAAACTGATTTCGGCGAACGCATTCCTACCGATGTGGTCTACCACGACGGTAGCGACCCTGAACAGATGCACAACCTTTACACACAGCTCTATAACCAGACGGTGTATGAGTTGCTGCTTGAGCACTCGCACTACGACGCTATGGTTTTTGCCCGCAGTGCAACCGTGGGTGGTCAAACCATGCCGGTGCACTGGGGTGGCGACAACTCATCCTCATTCGAGTCAATGGCCGAAAGTTTGCGAGGCGGGTTAAGCCTCGGCCTCGGCGGTTTTGGTTTCTGGAGTCACGACATCGGTGGCTTCGAGGGTAGGCCAGATCCCGCTGTTTTCAAACGCTGGGTGGCATTTGGTGCGCTCAGTTCGCACAGCCGCCTGCATGGCAATGAATCGGTTCGAGTTCCATGGGAATTTGATGAAGAAGCAGTTGACGTCACGAGGCATTTCATCCGCCTGAAAGCTCGCCTGATGCCTTACCTTTACAGCCAGGCAGTAGAGGGCGCTCGCCGAGGTTTGCCAATGGCCCGAGCTATGTTTCTTGAGTTTCCCGAAGATCGAAACTGCTGGCATCTAGACGAGCAATACATGCTCGGTTCAGACCTTTTGGTCGCGCCGATTATGAGCGAGGATGGCACCAAGCAGGTTTATTTACCTCAGGGAGAGTGGGTCAACTTTTACACCGGCGAGGTGGTTTCCGGTGGAATTTGGCTTACCGAACAACACGATTTCTTCTCGTTGCCGCTTTATGTGCGTCGCGGTGCACTTATTGTTCAGGGCAAGCGCGATGACACTGTCGAATACGATTTCCACACCGAGGTCGAGCCGGTGGCCTACGGATTGCGTGCGGGTGAGCTGACCAAAGCCCATGTTGTTGCCGCCGACGGATCCATCAAAATTTTCGAAGTTACAGGAGACAAGTAGTGCCAAACCCAGCCGTTGACCACATTTTCGCGGCCGATCCATCTGCGCACGTTTTTGATGATCGACTCTATGTTTATGTCACCTACGACGAGCCTGGTACCAACTCTTATGACTCGATGAAGTCTTACCACTGCCTATCAACCGATGACTTTGCTAACTGGACTGACCACGGACGAATTTTGACTCTCGATTCAGTGCCCTGGGCGCTGAGTCACCTATGGGCCTATGACTGCAATTTTTGGCAGGGGCGCTACCACCTAATTTTTTGCGCCTTTGAAAAAGAAACCGGCACCTTTAAAGCGGGTCTTGCGGTGAGTGATTTACCCCAGGGCCCATTTGATAACCTCGGCTTTATTGAGGGTGTCGACTGGGGTCAAGATCCTTCATTCTTCGTTGACGACGATGGCAAGCCCTACATTATTTGGGGCGGACGTGGCCAGGTCTTGATTGCTGAGCTAAATGATGATCTCTTGTCTGTGAAGGCTGAAACCATAGTTGACGTTAGCGGTCAAATAAATGGCTATGAAGGCCCGTTTGTGCACAAATATCAGGGCGTCTACTACCTGACCTATCCGGCCTTAGAAAATGAAGAGTGGCCACAGCGAATGCGATTCGCAACGGCAACCAGCATCTTCGGACCATACTCACAAGGCGGAGAATTCATCCCCGTATACGAGGGGAACAGCGGAACCATCCACGGTTCGGTGGTCGAATTTCGCGGCAAATGGTATTCGTTCTACCACTCGGCATTCGCATCGGGCAAAGCAACAAATCGCTCTCTGATGGTCGATGAAATTCGGTATGACGAGGCAGGCAGGATCATCCCATTTATGCCGAGTCGAACCGGTGTTGCAGCCACAACAAAAACAGTGATCAGCCTCGACGCGGCAGCCGCTGAGAAAATGTCGGGCAAGCTTTACGGCACCCGGGTTGAGCAAGATAACTCAAACTTCAGCGGAATCGGTTACGTAACCGGCCTCACTCGTCAGGAGTACGGCGTCAGTGTGCTTTTTGAAGTCGGGGTTGAGCGCGAATACGAAGTCAGATTGCGTTATCGAGCCGCTGAGAAATTTAATGGGCGAGTGCTCTTCGGTCGGCATCTCTTTTACGACGGAAATCAGAATCAGTCATACGAGCAATACATCAACCGAGGTACAGAATTTCCTGCCACTGGTGAAGACTGGTCTGAGATTGTGATCGGAATAATTACCGTCGCCCCCGGTGAATATCAGGTAAGGCTGTCGGCAAGTCACAACTTAGCCGCCGACCAGCAGGCAATCGACATTGATAGGTTCGATTTCGTTCCGGTCGAGTAGTTGGGATTCAGATGAGATTCATCGACAAAGTTGTCGTGATTACCGGCACAGGCAGCGGTATGGGTCGAGTTGCCGCGCTGCAATTTGCCACTGAAGGAGCACGCGTCTACGGTTGCGACCGCAACTCTGAATCCAATGCTGAAACTGCCGAACTGGTCAATGCAGCAGGTGGAACGTTCATCGACGGTGGTCAAGTCGATCTAACCCAAGAAGCCGCAACTGCAAGCTGGTTTGAAACCATCGCTCGAAATGAATCTGGAATCGATGTTCTATATGCCAATGCAGGTGCTACCAAATTCAACCCAATCGAATCCACTGACTTGGCGGAGTGGCGCTGGGTGCTGCAGCACGAGCTCGACCTAGTCTTTCTGCCTATCAAGTACGCCTGGCCATTACTAAAGCAGAACTCTGGCAACATTATTTTGGTGGGATCAACCGCCGGCGTGAGTGGTTCGGTAACCAACAATCGAATAGCCCACTCTGCAACCAAAGGCGGCGTAATTGCCATGGCTAAGCAGGTAGCAGCCGAGGGCTCTAAATTCGGAATTCGAGCTAACTCAATCAGCCCGGGCATGATTCAAACTCCGGCAACCGAGGGTGACCTGTTGGCGGCCGATCATCCGATGAGAAAAATCGCAGAACACATACCGTTGGGTCGCGTTGCGGACCCGATCGAGGTAGTCAGGTGCGCGATGTTCTTAGCTAGCGACGAAGCCTCGTACGTTACTGGGGCAAACCTTATGGTTGACGGTGGCTGGTCGGCGGTTTTGCCCGGCTAGTTAGCCGTTGCTAATTTTGCTGGCACTACCGGCCTTGAGTCCAACTAGCCCCATGGCCAAAGACAGTGCCGCTGCTACCAGCAGTGAAGCGGCCCAGTCGCCTGACAGATCAAACGCGATGCTCAAAATCGCCGGTGAGAAAGCTGCCATGACGTACCCGATTGACTGAGCCATGATCGACAGCGAACGGGTGTCCAGTGGATTATTGCTGCGACTTGAGGTTAGAACTAAGGCCAGCGGAAATGCCACTGAAAGGCTGATGCTCATCACGGTTAGCCAGAAAACCAGCAGCCAGCCTTCGGTGATCGCCATAAAACCAAAGCTGACCATCATCAGCAGACCTGAAACCAACAGCGAACCTCTTAGGTCAGGGCGTTTGGCCAACAGGTGGGGTAGCCACAAACCACAAATCGATCCGATTAGGCCGGTCACTGCGACCAGTAATCCCGCTATTTCAAGCTCGAAACCACGTGCTAACAAAATCGTGGGTAACCAGGTAGCCGGGCCGTAGTAAAGCATGGCCTGAAGGCCAAAAAATATCGTGATTGACCATGCAGCTGGATTCTTAATGAAATTCCAGGTTGGTGCTGCAATTTCACTTGCTGCAGTAGCCTCTTCTTTTTTGGCCAGGAAAGCCCAGAAAACGGATGCAACGGCTCCGGTGATGAACCAGGGTAAGGCGGCCAGCTGCCAACCAAAACCGGTGGCCTGCGCTAGTGGAACCGCTGTGGCAATGGCTAGGCCTGCAAATAAACCCATCGTGGTGATGTAGATACCGGTAACTAAGCCCGCACTAGCTGATGCTTTCTCTTTCACCCAGACCGGAAGCATGAAGTTGAGAATTGCGATTGCAACACCAATCAGTAGCGAGGCTAGATAAAGCGTGAAAATTGCGTCGAACATGCGCAGCAATACGCCTGCAGTAAGCAGTGACAGGGCAAACGAAATTACTCGATTGGTGCCACCGATTCGTTTGGTGAGAGGCATGAGCAAACCGGCCGCACCAAAGCAGAGAATTGAAATAGCGTTCAGAAACGACAGGGCGAATGGTGAAAGTTGGTATTCGCGCTCGAGAATTGGAAGCAGCGGGCTTATCATCACCAAGCCCGCGCGCATATTTACCGCCGCTAGCAGGATGGGAAATAGGCCGCTGAAAGAGATGGCTGAGGGCTTCGTTGACGATGTCACTCAAGCAGTCTAAGCGACCTAGACTAAAAGAATGATTGGCCTAGGAACCCTTGTAAACATAGTCACCATTGTGCTTGGCACCGGCCTTGGCGTACTGATTGGTTCTCGGCTTTCTCCCAAAACCAGCCAGACCGTAACTGATTCGCTCGGGCTAATTGTTTTGGTGCTTGCAGCTCTGAATTTGCAGTCCCTCACAGATGAGGCCTGGATCGCTAGAGTGACTTCAGTCGCTGCCTTTTTCATCGTGATGTTCGCGGTTTTATTTGGTGGAATTTTTGGTTCCCTGCTAAAAATCGATGAGCGAGTTGAGTCATTCGGTGGCGCTTTGCAAAAACGTTTTGCCGGCGGTGATGCTGGAGACAGTGCGCGGGCCAGGTTCATCCTCGGTTTCGTTAATGCGTCGTTGCTTTTTGCTATCGGCCCAATGAGCATTCTCGGATCAATGTCAGACGGCATGGGGGAGGGAAGTGAGACCCTAATCATTAAGTCGATTCTCGACTTTTTCGCGGCAATTGCATTCGCGGCAAGCCTCGGCTGGGGGGTAGCTTTTTCAGCTATTTCAGTAGCTTTGTGGCAGGGTGGTCTAACTGCACTGGCCTTTTTTGCCGGCGCTTTTGTCGCTCCCGAGTACATCGCAGCAATTACTGCAACCGGTGGAATCTTGCTGATGGGCATCGCATTCAGATTGCTAAATCTACGTCAGGTTGCCGTTGCCAACCTGCTACCCGCGCTCGTTCTGGCTCCACTATTTACCTGGTTGGTTGCTGTGCTCTTGCCGACATTTGGCTAATCAATGTCTAAACCAATTCTGATTTTCGACGGCGACTGCGGTTTTTGTACCACAGCCGCAAATTACGTTTCGAAGCGCAGTCGTGTGCAGCTGCAGATCACTCCATGGCAATTTGCTGATCTGGCAGCAATCGGTCTCACTAAAGCAATGGCACAATCAAAGGTTCAACTTGTATTCTCGGGCGAAACCTACGCGGGGCACCTGTGCTTCGCTAAGTTGCTTGAACTGCAACCACAGCCTCTTCGCGCCGTTGGCTTCATTTTGCGAACCAGACCCTTCAGTTGGATTGCTGCCCTAGGCTACTGGTTGGTTGCGCGCTATCGACACAAATTGCCCGGTGGCACCCCGGCCTGCCAGCTCAAGACGCCAGATTAGCTGTGAGCTTTCTGAATTTGGGAAGGCTTTTGCAGTCGCCTGGTTGAACCACTTGAAACTCTCTTTCGATCCGATCGGATAATTACTTGGCTTCTCTGCTCTACAAATTAGGCAAATTTTCGCTGCGTCACGCCTGGAAGGTTGTAACCGCTTGGCTTTTGGCTCTCGTTTTAGCTGGGTCATTGGCAGCCACCTCGGGCGCAACTTTGGGCAGCAATGTGACCCTGGATGGAACCCCGGCGCAGCAGGTACTTGACGATCTGCAAACCTCATTCAAAGAGGCCAGTCGAGGTAACGGCCAGGTGGTTTTTCATCGCACAGACGGTAAAAACTTCACAGCCGAGCAGAAGCAAGCAATTGCAGAGACGCTAGAGCGGGTTAAGTCTCTGAACGCAGTCGCCGACACTGTTGATCCGTTCGAGACCCAGGCTGACCTAAATGACCAGCGACTTGCGCTGGTCGAGGGTGAATCAGAACTTAAGAAGGCGGTAGTTGAACTAACCGACGGCCAAGACAAAATTGAAAAGGGCAAAGTTGAATTGGCCGACGCCCTCGAGAAAATAGCCGAAGGAAAAATTGCTCTGGCTAAAGCGCAGGCCGATCTTGATAAGGGTGCCAAAGAACTAACTAAAGCCCAAGCGGAGATAACTGCAAATCTTCTCCAAGTGAAGGCTGGTCTTGACCAAGCGCTGGCGGCTGGCGCACCAGCTGAGGTGACCGAGCCACTGAAAGCAAATTTGGCGGCACTCGAGGCAGGGCAGGCGCAGCTCGATGCGAAAAATGCTGAGCTCTTAGCCGGTCAAAAAACCATTGATGCCAAGGTTGCCGAGTTGAAGGCAGGCGAGGCTAAGGCAATTAGTGGGCAAGCCGATTTAGTCACAGCGCAAAAGAAGATTGACGAGGGCTGGCTGGAATTAGAGGAGCAGTCGCCGCTGCTTGCCGCTGGCAAACGGCTGAGTGAGGCCGTCGCTAATTTCAAAACTGTCTCCGACGACGGCAGCACCGCAATCGCATCCGTTTTATTTGACACCCAGATGGATGCGGTTCTGAAAGCTGATAAAGATGCGGTCGTGGCCGAGATTGACAAGTTGAAGAGTGACGAACTTCAGATTGAGTATTCGCAACAGTTGGTGCAGAGCCTCGGGTCAATTCTTGGCATCGGTGAAATTATCGGCCTGATTATTGCGGCGATTGTGCTTTTCGTAATGCTCGGCACTCTCATCGGTGCCGGCTTGCCGGTTATTGCAGCACTGCTGGGAGTAGCCATCTCTGGTGCCACTACCTTTGCTCTGGCCTCGATAATCGAGATGACTTCGACCACGCCGGTGCTTGGTGTGATGCTCGGTTTGGCCGTGGGTATTGATTATTCGCTGTTCCTACTTAACCGTCACCGCAGCCAACTCAAGGCGGGTATGAAGTTGGAAGACTCCATCGCTCTTGCGAATGGCACTTCGGGTAATGCGGTTTTGTTTGCAGGTTTCACGGTGATCATTGCACTGGTTGCGCTCAACCTAACCGGCATTTCTTTTCTAGGTCTCATGGGAACCATGGGCGCCGTCGCAATCGCCCTGTCAATCGGTATCGCGTTGACTTTTATGCCTGCCGTCATGAAATTGGTTGGCCTGCGAGTGCTCAGCAAGAAAGAGCGTGCCGCCGTAGGGGAGCTGAAGCCTGGCGGCTCAGCAATTCCTGAGGTTTCGACCAAGCCGGTAATCTCAGTCAAGCATCCTTGGTTGACGGCGCTGGTTACCGTCGGAGTCTTACTGCTGGCTGCAATGCCTGCGCAGTCGCTGCGGCTCGGTCTTCCTGACGGCTCATCTAATCCAATCGACTCAACCAGCTACAAGGCCTACAAGTTGATTTCAGAGAACTTCGGTGAAGGTGCGAACGGCACCTTGGTTGTGGTTGCAGATTCTGCAAAACCGTTGGCTGAAGAGCTTCAACAGCTCGAGTATCAAGCCGACGCCGCAGAAAAGATGCAAAATCTGAGTGGAGTGGCCGCGGTAGTGCCAAGCGGAATTTCAGATGATGAGACCAAAGTGCTGTTTCAAGTTATTCCGACCGCTGGACCAAACTCTGAGGTTACCGAGCAGTTGGTTTACGACCTCAGAGCGGCCGACTCAAGTTTTGGGGTAACTGGGTTGGCCGCGGTCAACATTGATATTTCGAAGAAGTTGGCTGACGCGCTACCGCTCTATTTGGGAACCGTCTTGCTGCTCTCACTATTGCTGCTGATTTTGGTGTTCCGCTCAATTTTGGTGCCTCTGGTCGCAAGCGCCGGGTTCTTGCTGTCGATTTTTGCCACCATCGGTCTTTCGGTTGTGGTCTTCCAATGGGGGTGGGCTGGCGAATTCTTTGACATTCACGACCCGGGGCCGCTGCTCAGTTTCTTGCCGACCATCGCAATCGGTATCTTGTTTGGGTTGGCAATGGACTATCAGCTCTTCTTGGCCTCTGGCATGCGAGAGGCGTTTGTACATGGCAAGTCACCAAAGGATTCAATCAATTACGGGGTTCACCTCAGCCGCTCGGTTGTGGTTGCGGCTGCGCTAATCATGGTGACTGTTTTTGGTGGATTCGTTTTCTCGCACGAGGTTATGATTCGGCCAATTGGGTTTGCTCTAGCGGTCGGTGTGCTATTGGACGCGTTCTTAGTGCGACTGTTGCTCGTGCCGGCTCTGCTTGCACTGCTCGGCAAAGCCGCATGGTGGATGCCTAAGTGGCTAGACCGAATTCTCCCCGACGTTGATGTTGAGGGAGCGAAACTAGAGCGCGAGGCTATGCCTCAGGGCTAAAACTAGCCCTTAACCCAAGCGGTTGTGTTTGCTGGTAGCTTCCCGTTTTCAAGCGGCTGCGAACTCAGTAGCAACTTACCCTTTGGAAGTCGAATTGGGCGGCTGCCAAAATTGGTGATCGACTGCCAACCGTTTGGTCGCTTGAAATGCAAAACATTTTTACCGAAGAGATGCTTCACCCAGGTGATTTCTTCGGTGGTGACCAAATCTGTGCGCAACCTCAGCGCCCGACGATAAAACTCAAGGGTGCTGCCCTGTTTACCTTCTTGGGCTTCGACTGCGTAATCGACGTACCAGGCTGGCTGTGGCAGGTGGCTGCCGCCAGGGCCAAAGCCCAACGACTGCCCTGACTTTGCCCACGGCAGCGGAACACGGCAACCGTCGCGACTCAAACCAACATCAGGGTTTCTGAAAAACTGCGGGTCTTGCATTTGCTCTGCAGGAATTTCGAGGTGCTCTTGCAAACCAAGCTCTTCTCCCTGGTAGAGGTAGGTAGAACCAGGTAGAGCAAGTAGTAGCTGTGTGAATGCCTTGGCTCGAGCAAGCCCGAGTTCGACATTGACCTCGCGCTTGAATCGATTTTCTCGGTACCAGGTATAGGCGTTGAAGTCATCGGCCAAACCCAATCTCGTTGCGTGACGCACGACGTCGTGATTTGAGAGAACCCAGGTGGTACTGGTGTGGTTTTCGGCGGCAACCCGAAGGTTGTACTGAGCAATTTCCTTGATTTTCGTTGGGTTCCAACCTGCTCCGAGCATGTCGAAGTTGAAAGACTGGCCCAACTCTTCAACCGAAGCATACGGAGGTCGTCGGTGCGGATGCACCCAAGCCTCTGCAACAGCCATGCGCGGCGGGTCATATTCATTGAAGACCTTGCGCCAGGAACGATAAATGTCGTGAACTTCATCGCGGTCAAACAGGTCATCGCTGCCATCAGTTTTCATGACTTCGAGATCGAAAGATTTGCGTTCAGGCAGGTGGCCGTTGGCCAAGTTTTTTGCCAAAGCATGTGCAACATCGACTCGGTAACCGTCAACACCGCGGTCGCTCCAGAAGCGAAGTGTCTTCAAAAAGTCTTCTTGAACTTCAGGGTTACTCCAGTTGAAGTCTGGTTGCTCTGAGGCAAAGAGGTGCAGATACCACTGGCCAGGGGTGCCATCAGGTTCGACAATTCGAGTCCAGCCGGTAGGGCCGAAGTGGCTTGCCAAATCACTCGGCGGTAGTTCTCCGTTTTCGCCGCGGCCATCCCTAAAAATAAAGCGGTCGCGCTCTGGCGAGCCTTTGCCTGCGCGCAGAGCCGCCTGAAACCAGACGTGGTTTGAGCCGCAGTGGTTTGGAACAATATCGACAATTACCCGAATGTTGCGTTTGTGCAGGGCATCAATCATTTGATCAAATTCGGCGAGGGTACCGATTCGAGGGTCTACGTCGCGATAATCGTCGACATCGTACCCTCCGTCGGCAAGGGCAGATGGGTAAAACGGGCTCAACCAAACCGCGTCAATGTTGAGCGATTTTAGATAGTCAGCACGACTGATAATTCCTTTTAGGTCACCAATGCCGTCGCCGTTGAAATCGGCAAATGAGCGAGGGTAAATCTGATAAACCACGGCTTGACGCCACCAGTCGGCAGATCCTTTTAGAAATGTAAATTCAGACATTTATCTCATCCCGTTTTCGAGTCTTGAAAAGATTACAAGGTTTATTTGGCTATGCGAATTAGGTCAGCCAATTAGAGTTGAAATATGTTGTTTACTTCCCCGAAAAAGCTCTACAAGGCGTTTGCGTTTGCCGAGGCCGTTACCTGGACGCTGCTAATTACAGGGTTGGTCTTGAGGGCCACAGTCGGTGTTGATCAGGCACTATTTTTTGTGGTTGGTTCAGTGCACGGAGCCGTATTTTTAGGCTACGGAGTTACCGCTGCCCTGGTTGGGGTAAACCAGCGCTGGGGTTTTGG
>JBEGRV010000028.1:0-12905 GCA_041180285.1 Actinomycetota bacterium | reverse complement strand
CGGCTGTAATTAGTGCGCTGGCTATGTCAGGGCTACCAACCGACCGTTTTACCTTCGAAGGTTTTTTGCCGAGAAAATCTGGCGATCGTAAAAATGTATTCGGCCAACTGGCGACCGAGTCTCGAACAATGATTTTTTTTGAGTCGCCGCACCGAATACATGAGTCGTTGGCAGATGCGGCTGAGGTGTTTGGCTCTGACCGCAGGGCAGCAGTTGTTCGGGAGCTAACCAAAAAGTTTGAGGAGGCAGTGCGAGGAACGCTGGCCGACCTAGTGGCCTGGTCTGCTTCGGAGGTTCGCGGGGAATTGGTGTTGATTGTCGCGGGTGCCGAGGAAGCGTTCAAAGCATCGGTTGAAGATTTGGTCCCGCAGGTGCGAGCACTTATTTCAGAAAATTTACGAGTTAAAGAAGCGGTTTCCGAAATAGCGAAAAGTAATGGTGTGAGCAAATCAGAGCTGTACGCTGCGGTGTTGGCTTCGCGCGAAAGCTGATTCTCTCGCCAAATAGAATAGAGCTCATGCCAAGCAGCCCGAAGTCGTTCTATGTCACGACACCTATCTTTTATGTAAACGACGCACCACACATTGGGCACGCTTACACCGAGGTTGCCGCTGATGTGCTCGCCAGGTGGCACCGTCAGAGGGGCGAGAGCTCTTTTTTACTTACCGGAACCGACGAACACGGCGAGAAAATTTTGCGGACCGCTGCCGCCAACGACACATCACCTAAAGCTTGGGCTGACAAGTTGGTCGAGAGTGCCTGGCTTCCTCTACTCGAAACAATCGATATTCAGAATCAAGACTTCATCCGCACTACAGAACTACGGCACGAGCAAAACGTCCAAAAGTTCTTGCAGCATCTCTATGACACCGGTTTCATTTATCGAGGATCTTACGAGGGTAACTATTGCGTCGGCTGTGAAGAGTACAAAACCGAAGCTGACCTTATTGATGGAGAAGGTGCGTTTGAGGGGCAGTCGGTCTGCGCTATTCACTCAAAGCCGGTAGAAAAACTCGAGGAAACAAATTACTTTTTCAAGCTGAGCGAATTCACCCAACCTCTGCTCGATTACTACGAAAACAATCCAAAGTTTGTTCAGCCAGAATCGGCTCGAAACGAAGTTATTGCGTTTGTTCGCCGTGGCCTCGATGATCTCTCAATTTCTCGATCGAAAGAGAAATTTGACTGGGGCATTGACATTCCATGGGATGACAGCCACATCACATATGTTTGGTTTGATGCGCTACTGAACTACATCACCGCAATTGGTTACGGTTCTGAGGAGCAAGCGGCCAAGGAAAAATTTGCTTCCCTCTGGCCGGCATCGGTTCAGGTGGTCGGTAAAGACATCCTCAGATTTCACGCTGTAATTTGGCCGGCCATGCTGCTGGCAGCGGGCATGCAGCCAGCCGAGAGAGTATTCGGTCACGGATGGTTGTTGGTCGGCGGCGAGAAGATGTCGAAATCGAAGCTGACCGGAATCGCACCCGAGCAAATTACCGATACTTTTGGCTCCGATGCCTTCCGCTATTACTTCATGAAGGCAATAGCCTTTGGGCAAGACGGATCATTCTCTTGGGAAGACCTTTCGGCTCGGTACCAGGCTGAGTTGGCCAACGGATTCGGCAATCTGGCTTCCCGCGTAATTGCGATGATTCACAAATATTTCGATGGTGTTTTGCCGGCTGCAGCTGATCACACGGAAGCTGATCTTCAGGTTATAAGGGTCGCCGAACAGGCGATTAAAAACGCCGAGACTGCTATCGATGATGTGGCTATTCAAGATGCCATCTCAAGCGTCTGGACTCTGGTGGATGAGCTCAATAACTACATCACGGTTCAAGAACCTTGGGCACTTGCAAAGTCAGCTGAAAATCGTGATCGACTTGCCACTGTGCTCAATACCACCGCCGAAGGCTTGCGGGTGTTGGCGATTGCGCTTACTCCGGTTACCCCTAAAGCAACGTCTAAGTTATGGGCCGCATTGGGTACAGCCACCAACGGGCCGATTGCTGAGCAGAAGATTGGCGAAGCAGCACGTTGGGGTCAGCTGATTATCGGTGGGCAAATTGGCACACTTGAGGCGCTTTTCCCAAGAATTGAAAATGAGGCAGAAGGCAAGTGAGTTCAAGCGAAGAAAATTTCGTGAGAGCTAGATCTGCTGGCGAGACCCAAAATAAAACTAAAAGTGGCAAATTTGAATTTCCGCCGCTTCCAGAACCGCTTCCTTTCCCGGTTTATGACAACCACACTCATCTTGAGTTTCAGTTTTTCGACGAGCTTCCTCCGTTGCCGGTAAAGGATCATCTAGATAGGGCCGAGTCGGTTGGCGTTCAGGCCGTCGTGCAGGTTGGCGTAACACTAGAGAGTTCTGTCTGGTGTGCCGAACAAGCCCAAGCCGATCCAAGAATTCTTGCGGCGGTTGCGATTCATCCAAACGAGGCTCCCGACTATCTAAACCAAAGCGATCTTGACGACGCAATAGCGCAAATTTATGCACTTGCTAAGCAAGATCGAGTTCGCGCAGTTGGGGAAACTGGCCTTGATTTCTTTCGTACTGATGGCGAGCACAGCATCCGCCTTCAGCGACACTCATTCGAAGAGCACATCAGAATTGCGAAAGAAAACAACATCGCCCTGATGATCCATGACCGTGACGCTCATGATGAGGTGGTGGCGACACTAAAGCGTGTGGGTGCGCCAGAACGTACCGTGTTTCACTGTTTCTCAGGCGATGTTGAGTTGGCAAAGATTTGCAACGAAGAAGGATGGTTCATGTCGTTTGCTGGCAACATCACCATCAAGCGCAACCAACACCTCAGAGATGCCCTTCGCTTTGCTCACAAAGAACTCGTACTAGTTGAAACTGACGCTCCTTTCCTAGCTCCAGAACCATTTCGTGGGAGACCTAACACTTCATATCTGATTCCGGTGACAGTGCGTGCCATGGCAGTGGAGCTTCAGGTTGAACTTGAAAGTCTCTGCCAACAGCTGGCTCAAAACACTGAGTCGGTATACGGCTCATGGGGGCTTGCCAAAAATGGTTGAGCTACTAGGTGGGGCTGACGTCAGAGAATTAGTCGCAAGATTGAATGTTGTGCCGACCAAAAAACTTGGCCAAAATTTTGTGACAGACCCCAACACAATTCGTCGGATAATTTCGGCAGCGAAGCTTTCAGGTGACGAAACTGTTGTGGAAATCGGCCCTGGGTTGGGCTCGCTCACCCTAGGTCTTCTAGAACAGGCCAAACACGTTATATCTGTCGAAATCGATCAGAAAATGGCGGCAGAACTAGAGTCAACCATTGCCAAACGAGCGCCCGGAAAATCATTTCAGTTGGTGACTGCGGATGCCATGAAGATTCAGGATCTGCCAATGCCCCCTGACGCGCTCGTTGCTAACCTGCCCTACAACATTTCGGTGCCTGTGCTGCTGCACTTCTTAGAGACATTTCCCACCATAGGTAAAGGATTGGTTTTGGTTCAGGCGGAGGTTGCGCATCGGCTCGCTGCCCAGCCAGGAAGCAAGATTTACGGTGTACCCAGTTTGAAGTTAGCTTGGTATGCGAATTCGGTTTTGGCAGGCAATGTCGGCCGCACCATTTTTTGGCCGGTTCCAAACGTTGACTCAGCGCTGGTCTATTTCGAAAAGAGAGCTGAACCAATTGGCGATGAGGCACTGAGGCTGAAAACTTTTGACTTGATAGATGCCGCATTTTCGCAAAGGAGAAAAACTTTGCGACAGGCGTTAGCAACCTGGGCAGGATCTGCAAGTGCAGCCGAAGCTAAATTAACTGCTGCCGGTGTCGATCCGACAGCCCGAGGCGAACAGCTCAGCATCAGAGATTTTGTAAAAATCGCAGAGGCGGCTCTATGACAATTTCGATCAAACTCGAGGCTGAGTTTTCGGTTGGTTTGCCTCGAATTTTTGGATTGGTAAACGACGTAGCTGGCTGGTCAGTCTTCGACCGCCCAAGAGTACTAAACGCGAAAAATGGGAAAATTTCGCTGGCCTTCGAAGACCTAACTCGCGCGTTTATCGAGTTCAAAGTCGAAGATGGCGTTACAAAACTTCGGATTGTTCACGAGTTACTCAAGTCTGAGGCTGAGATTCATCCTCGGGAGCTTTACTGGGAAGAAGTTCTAGCTGGCTTTAGAAGAAGAGTCGAGCTCTCATGACTTCGGTCAAGGTTTCGGCTTCGGCGCCGGGGAAAGTCAATTTATTTTTTGCAGTTGGGCCACTGTTAGATGACGGTTACCACTCTGTGGCGAGTGTATATCTGGCATTAGATTTGCGTGACACCGTAACCGTCTCTGAATCAGAGAGATGGGACGTTCAAGTAGCAGGAAATTTACCTCAGGAACAGCTAAACCAAGTTCCTAAAGATGAGAGCAACTTGGTCGTGAAGGCTGCAAAATGGCTGGCAGGTATGACCCATCACCATATCGAAAAACCGATTGCTTTTGAGATTACGAAGAACATTCCGGTAGCCGGTGGCATGGGCGGAGGTTCGGCGGATGCGGCTGCAACGCTGATTGCGTTGAACGAGTTATGGGAGCTGGGGCTTCCTCGTGAAGAGCTAATTTCGGCGTCAGTCGAACTCGGGGCTGATATTCCTTTTGCAATTCTTGGCTATTGCGCTGAGGGATTGGGTAGAGGAGAAATCCTCACCCCAATTTCAGTTCCGGGGCAAATAAATCTGACCATGGTGCCCGCGAGTTATGGTCTTAGCACACCAGCGGTCTACCGTCGTATCGATGAAATGCGAGGTTCTACCGCGAAAAGCTGGCCGACCCCGCATGTAGTCGCCGATTTCGAACGAGCACTGCGCGAAGGCGATGTTGTCGAACTAAGTCGCCACACTAAAAATGAACTCCAACCAGCCGCGATTTCTATCGCACCTATGTTGTCTGAGCCCCTGGAACTGGGTGCAGCGTTGGGTTCCATTAGATCATTTGTATCTGGTTCGGGGCCAACAACTGCTCACCTGGTTGAAAGCCGCGAAAGTGCAATCAAGCTTGCGGAAAACTTCGGGGAGCGCAACATTCTGGCGTTACCAACTTCAGGCCCTGCAGAGGGTGCCCGATTGGAGTTAAATTAGTGGCCCACCTAATGGGAGTAGAGCAAATTACGCTCGAGTTCCCAACCAAAAAGGTTTTTGATGGCATAACCATTGGCCTCAACGAGGGTGATCGCGTTGGAATCGTGGGGCGAAACGGTGACGGCAAATCGACCCTCCTCAAAGTTTTTGCAGAAAAAATCGCGGTCGACTCAGGTCGGGTGACCAGGCGCAATTCACTGACTGTCGGCTTGCTTGATCAGTCGGATGTGCTAGATCCAAATTTCACCGTTGGTCAGGCAGTGGTTGGTGATGTCGCCGAGCATGTGTGGGCTTCAGACGCAAAAATCAGGGATGTTATTGCCGGGCTAGTGAACGATTTAGATTTCAGTACCAAGGTCGGTGAGCTAAGCGGTGGGCAGCGGCGACGAGTTGCCTTGGCCAAGCTCCTAGTGCAAGACCTTGATGTTGTGATGCTAGATGAACCAACAAACCACCTCGATGTAGAGGGTGTTGCTTGGTTGGCGGCTCATCTAAAAAAACGATGGTCGGCATCAAGTGGTGGGCTAATTGTTGTAACCCATGACCGATGGTTTCTAGACGAGGTATGCAACCTAACCTGGGAACTACACGATGGGCAAATCGAGCCTTTTGAGGGTGGCTATGCGGCATACATTCTGCAGCGAAATGAGCGTGACCGCAGCGCGGCCGCAACAGAAACTCGTAGGCAAAATTTGCTGAGAAAAGAACTTGCATGGCTTAGGCGTGGAGCCCCGGCGAGAACGAGTAAACCAAAATTTCGACTCGATGCCGCTGCCGCGCTAATTGAGAATGAACCTGCTCCACGAGACCGCATCGCCCTTTCGAAGCTGGCGACTGCACGTTTGGGCAAAGACGTAATTGACATCGAAGATCTAGATTATGAGGTTTCAGGTAAGCGAATTTTGCAAAATGTCACTTGGCGTCTGGGCCCGGGTGATCGTGTCGGCCTGCTGGGCGTCAACGGTGCGGGTAAAACCACGCTTCTGCGGCTGATTGAAGGCACGCTGCACCCGAATTCGGGACGAGTAAAACGCGGTAAAACCGTGAAAATTGCCACCTTAAGCCAAGAGGTTCGTGAGCTCAACCAATTTCACGGTGAGCGCATTTTTAGCCTGATTGCCCGCGAGCGAGCCACCTTTGTGGTTGACAAAAAAGAGGTTGGTGTTGGGCAGCTGGTGGAGCAGCTAGGTTTCACTCAGGCGCAATTGCAAACTCCCATTGAAGACCTGAGTGGCGGACAGCGCAGAAGGCTCCAATTCTTGAGACTGCTTTTCGGCGAACCAAACGTGCTAATCCTTGACGAACCGACCAATGACCTAGATACCGACATCCTTGCGGCGATGGAGGATCTGCTTGATTCATGGCCAGGCACCCTAATCGTTGTTAGTCACGATCGTTATTTGCTAGAGCGCGTAACCGACGATCAATTTGCTCTGATGGGTGACGGATCGCTTCGTCATCTAACCGGCGGTGTCGATCAATACCTTGAACTGCGCAAACATTCACTTTTGGCCAAGGTGCAAGCGTCTAGCCAACCGGTTGCCGGCTCAAAATCAAACTCTCCAACGCTCGGGGGAGCGCAACTTCGGGAAGCCGAAAAGAACCTGTCGAGAATTGAGCGGGCCCTAGAGAAGCTTGCGGTCGAAGAAGCTAAATTGCATCAAACCATGGCCCAGCATGACCAATCCGACTATGCAGGATTGGCTGAACTGGCCAAGAAACAGGCTGAATTCAACCAAAAAAGGGACGAACTTGAGCTGGAGTGGCTAGAAACATCAGAATTACTGCAGGCCTGACCCAACTTTTCTGGCAGACTAAGAGCGCAAGATTTTCTTGCAATGCTCCATGGTGTAATGGCAGCACCGCGCCCTTTGGAGGCGCTTGTCTAGGTTCGAGTCCTAGTGGAGCAGCAATCGGTAATAACGAGGGGTGGCCATGACGCAGCAAAATTTGGCGGTAGTGGTTCTGGCTGCGGGCCAAGGCACCCGAATGAAATCAAAAAAACCCAAGGTGATGCACGAAATAGCCGGGTTACCGCTGCTCGGCCATGTAATGTCCACCGCATCAGCTCTCGACGCCGCCTACGTAATACCGGTGGTGCGGCACGAAAAAGAGTTGATATGCGAATACCTCGGGGCTTTTTATCCAACCGCAATCATCGCCGAACAAGATGACACTCCTGGCACCGGACGCGCAGTTGAATGTGCACTCGCTGCCCTTCCTGAAGACTTTGACGGAGTGGTTGTGATCACCAGCGGTGATGTGCCGCTACTCGATGTTGCAACCTTGGAGTCGCTAATTGCAGCTCACCTTGACGGAGGTTTCAGCGCCACAGTGCTGACCGCAATTGTTGATGATCCAACCGGTTACGGAAGAGTAATTCGCAGCAACGATGGCAAATTTCTGGCAATCGTAGAGCAACGAGATGCTGATCCCGAGCAGCTAGAGATCTCCGAGGTCAACGCTGGAGTTTATGTTTTCGACGCCAATGCCCTAAGGGCTGCACTTTCCAAAGTCGGTGCCCAGAATGCCCAGGGTGAGAAATATCTAACCGATGCAGCGGCTGAAATTTTGAGAGCCAAAAATAAGGTGCAGGCGCTCGCAGTTAGCGACAACTGGTTGGTAGCCGGCATAAATGATCGAGTTCAATTGGCTGAGGTATCCGCCGAGTTGAATTTCCGCATTTGTGAAGCTTGGCAGCGTGCGGGAGTGACCATCCTAGACGCCGCATCCACCTGGATAGACATCACAGTACAGCTGGGTGAAGACGTTACCCTGCTGCCAGGTACGCACCTTCGAGGCATCTGCAAAATTGGCGAGGGGGCCACAATCGGTCCTGAGGTTTTTCTAACCGATTCAGAGGTTGGTTCGGGCGCTCATGTGGTTAAGTCGCACATTACCGGTTCAAAAATCGGATCGGGTGCCTCGGTAGGGCCGTTCGCCTATTTGCGGCCAGGAACAGAGCTCGGCGCCAACGGAAAAATCGGAACATTCGTTGAAACAAAGAACGCAAAAATTGGCGCAGGAAGCAAAATTCCTCACCTTTCATATGTTGGAGATGCCGAGATTGGCATTGAGTCAAACATTGGGGCTGGCACTATTTTCGCCAACTACGACGGCATCGAAAAACACCACAGCAAAATCGGTTCACATGTTCGATCGGGATCGCACAACGTGTTCGTCGCGCCCATTACGATTGGTGATGGAGCCTACACAGCAGCTGGCACCGTAGTGCGCAGAAATGTTGCTCCGGGTGAATTAGCAATGAATGTAGCTCCGCAGAGAAATCTGGCTGATTGGGTAATTGCCAAGCGACCGGGATCAAAAGCAGCTGAAGCAGCAGAACAAGCCAAAAACTAGAAATCGGGAGCACCACTTGGAAATCACCGCCAGCAACTCAAAAAAACTGGTCATCGTAAGTGGGCGCGCGCATCCCGGCTTAGCCCAAGAGGTTGCAGAAATTTTGGGCACTCGCGTCGTGCCGACCACCGCTTATGACTTTGCCAACGGTGAAACTTTCGTGCGTTACGAAGAGAGCGTTCGAGGTGTAGATGCCTTTGTAATTCAGTCCCACGCCGCCGGAATTAATAACTGGATGATGGAACAGTTGCTCATGGTTGACGCGTTAAAGCGCGCCAGCGCAAAGCGCATCACCGTGGTTGCGCCGTTCTTTCCCTATGCTCGTCAAGATAAAAAGCACAAGGGGCGTGAGCCTATTTCTGCGCGCCTGATGACTGACCTTTTCAAGGCTGCAGGTGCCAACCGCCTAATGTCAGTTGATCTGCACACCCCACAGATTCAAGGTTTTTTCGATGGGCCAGTAGACCACCTTTGGGCGCTGCCGATGTTGGCTGACTATGTGGCTGAGAAGTACTCAAACGAAAATCTAACCGTGGTTTCCCCAGATTCCGGACGAGTTCGCGTTGCAGATATTTGGGCTGAGCGTCTTGGTACGCCATTGGCCATCATCCACAAGCGTCGTGATCCAGACAAGCCAAACCAGGTCGAGGCCCATGAGTTGGTTGGTGATGTGGCCGGTCGCACCTGTTTGCTCGTCGATGACATGATCGACACGGCAGGAACAATCGTTGCCGCTGCTCAGGCGCTGAAAAATAATGGCGCCGCCAAGGTTATTGTTGCGGCAACCCACGCTGTCTTTTCAAACCCAGCAGTTGAGCGGCTCTCTACCGGCGTAGTTGATGAGGTTGTGGTTACTAATACGTTGCCGATCGGTCCAGAAAAAGAATTCGCTAACCTAACGGTGTTGTCGATTGCCCCACTAATTGCAGCTGCAATCAGCGCTGTTTTCGGCGATGACTCAGTCAACAAGCTCTTTCCAGGCCACGCCTAAAAGAAATTGATTAGAGCGGTCGGCGAGCTTTGCTTGACTGCTCTCAAGTAGGTCAGCTTGCCGATTCTGGTTTGCGCCTCTAAACTGTCAGAAGACAACGGCGAGGGCCAAAATTTGGCCGTAATCGACGGGGCTGTAGGTCGAAACTTCGACAACAAATCCTCGCGTAGCACGCTTGAGTTGATTGAAATCACAAACTTCGATGGTTTTCCATCGTCAATCAAAGGATGAATTATGTCGAATGCAGTAAAGATTGTTGCCGAAGTACGCGAATCTTTCGGTAAGGGTGCAGCGCGCAAGGCACGCGCAGCAGGTCGCACTCCTGCTGTTATTTACGGCCACGGAACTGAGCCACGCCACATCACTCTTCCAGCACACGAGATCGCTCTTGTGTTGCGCCACAAGAACGCTCTACTTGACCTAACCATCAACGGTAAAGAAGAGCAGGTTTTGGTCAAGAGTGCATCTAAAGACCCAATTACCCAAATCATCGAGCACATCGACCTTGTTGTTGTAGCTAAGGGCGAGCGCGTTCACGTTGAGGTGCCTGTGCACGTTGTCGGTGAGCCTATGGGTGGAACCATTGTTGAGGTAGAACACAAGACTGTGAAGCTTGAAGCAGCTGCAAACGCTATTCCTGACTTTGTTGAGATTCACATCACCAAAGAGAACGGCGCGGGCTTCCACGTGCTAGCCGGCGACATCAAGCTTCCAGCTGGTGCAAAGCTCGACCTCAAGTCAGACGAACTAGTTGCATCTGTGGTTGCCACCAAGGCTGGCCACGCTGAAGAACTAGCTGAGGCACACTCAGAAGCAAAGGCCTAATTTTTTAGGCTGCTCAATGAGCGAAAATACCTACCTAATAGTCGGGCTCGGGAATCCTGGGCCCGACTATTCTGCAAACCGGCACAATGTTGGGCAAATGGTGTTAGCTTTACTGGCCGACCGATTAAAGGTCTCGCTCAAGGCGCATAAAGCCAATGCGCAGGTCGCTGAAGCACGCCTATTCCCCGGTGGCCCAAGGGTGGTTCTAGCAAAATCGAATGGCTACATGAACACCTCAGGGGGACCGGTTGCCAACTTGGCCAAATTTTATTCGGTTGCCCCGGCTAACATCATCGTCATTCATGACGAACTTGATATTCCTGCCGCAACTACAAAAATCAAACACGGCGGAGGGCACGGTGGTCACAACGGGCTTCGCGACATAATCACCGCGCTTGGCAGTAATGATTTCACTCGCATCAGAGTTGGCATTGGCCGACCACCGGGCCGAATGGAAACTGCCGCTTTCGTGTTGAAAGATTTCTCAGCTGCTGAGCGAAAAGAATTGCCTGTCACGCTAGAAATTGCTGCGGATGCGGCTGAGGCTGTTGTTAGAGATGGCCTGCTAGCCGCTCAGCAAAAGTTCAACTCACCGGAATAGCATCCGGCTCAGGTTGCTTAGACTTACCCTGTGAGCGCAATTAACTCTGAGGCCCTGTCGCGCCTTGACGCACTCATTTTAGACACCTACTCATTTTCCAAAGTAGCGGCTCAACTTAAGAAGAAGCGACTTGACCTGATTGCTCCAACCGGTGCTCAACCCGTTTTGGTTTCAGCCGTAAGTAGCTTGCTCACAAGTGAAAATGACTGCAATGTGCAACTAATTGTTGTCGCCACAGGTCGTGAAGCGGAAGATTTAGCCGCAGCATTGAGATCACTTAATCCCGATGCGGAAATCCTTGAGTTTCCCTCTTGGGAAACTCTCCCTCACGAGCGCCTCAGCCCGAGCCCAGAGACCGTTGGTCGACGGTTGCAGGTGCTTCATCGGCTCAACGAGTTGAAACAGAATCCGCAAGGCCACGAGGTTTTCGTCTTGGCTTCGGTGCGCGCCGTTCTGCAACCTGTGATTGCCCACCTGGCTGATCATCCGCCGCTTTCGCTTCATCGGGGGCACGAATACAGCTTGATCGAGCTGTCGTTGAAGTTGGTTGAGCTCGCGTATTCAAGAGTCGACATGGTTACCAAACGCGGCGAATTTGCAGCACGTGGCGGAATTCTCGACATTTTCCCAACCACGGCTGAACACGCGCTTCGCCTCGAGTTTTTCGGTGATGAACTGGATGAGATTAGAGAATTTGCAGTGGCTGATCAGAGATCGATGCCGGTTGAGGCGCCGATTGACTCGGTTGAACTTTATGCAGCCCGCGAAATAATCATCACGCCAAACGTGGCCTCTAGGGCTCGCGAGATGATGCACGAATTTCCAAATCTTTCGACCATGTTGGCCAAAATAGCCGAAGGAATTCCAATAGATGGGATGGAGTCGCTGGCGCCAGTACTGGTTGACGAGCTCACCACCTTTGTTGATTACCTTCCAGAATCTGCCCTGGTGACCCTGCTCGCTCCTGAGAAATCAGCGGCGAGGGCGGCGAATCTGGTCGAAACCAATGAAGAGTTTCTGCACGCCGCCTGGGATGCGGCAACCGAGGGTGCAAATGCGCCGATTGATCTCTCACAGGGAAGCTTTTTCGATTTCAATCACCTCAAATCGCGTCTTGGAAACCGCACTTTGATGACAATTTCACAGTTTGGCTCTGACGATGAAGCGCTAATTAATCTCGGCTATTTTGAAATACCTAATTTCAAGGGGCTTGACCTCACTGTCAACGACTGGTTGTCTGACGCCATCAAAGAGGGTCGACGTATTGTGGTCGTAGCTGAAGGTCACGGAACCGCTCAGCGACTAGGTGAACAGTTTGCCGCCGCCGGCATTCAGGCTGAAATTGAGCAGGGGTCGTTGCGTAGTGGATTTGTTGCACCGGATGCGCAATTGGTCGTAATTACAGAATCTGAGTACTACGGTAAACACAGCGCTTACGTCAGCCCTCAGGTGCGAAAACTTGCAACCAAGCGTGGTCAAGCGGTAGACCCCCTCAGCCTCAAACAGGGCGATTATGTGGTTCACGAGATTCATGGAATCGGCAGATTTGTTGAGTTGACCACGCGAGAAACCGGCATTGGAAAACATCGACACCAGCGTGAATTTTTGCTAATTGAATATGCCCCGTCAAAGCGTGGTTACCCGGGGGACACCCTATTTGTGCCCACTGATCAACTAGACATGCTAACCAAGTACGTCGGTGGCGAGGCTCCAGTTCTAAGCAAAATGGGTGGCAGCGATTGGGCAAGAGTTAAGGGAAATGCACGCAAGGCAGTTCGCAAAATCGCAATCGATTTGGTGAAGCTTTACAGCGCCCGTATGAAAACAAAAGGCCACGCATTCGGCCCTGATACTCCTTGGCAACACGAGCTAGAAGAAGCCTTCGCCTTTGTTGAAACGCCAGATCAAATGACCACAATCGACGAAGTCAAACGCGACATGGAACGCGAAATTCCAATGGATCGATTGCTAGCCGGCGATGTTGGGTACGGGAAAACCGAGGTGGCCGTCAGGGCTGCCTTCAAGG
>JBEGRV010000027.1:0-13289 GCA_041180285.1 Actinomycetota bacterium | reverse complement strand
ACCAGGGTGCCGGAACCTGCGAATTCCTGGTCGCTCAAGACGGCACCATTTCATTCCTCGAGGTAAACACCAGACTTCAGGTTGAACATCCAGTCTCTGAGGAAGTTACCGGAATCGACCTGGTGCGAGAACAGTTCCGAATTGCTGAAGGCGGAATCCTTGACTACTCAGACCCATCGGTCAAAGGTCACTCATTTGAGTTTCGAATTAACGGAGAAGACGCCGGCCGCAACTTTATGCCAGCCCCCGGCCCGGTGCATGTCTTCAAGTCACCCTCTGGCCCAGGCGTCCGCGTAGACACCGGCGTTGGTGCGGGCGATGAAATTTCGGGATCATTCGACTCAATGATTGCGAAACTGATTGTGACCGGCGCAACTCGTGAGGAAGCTTTGGCGCGTTCACGCCGGGCACTTGCCGAAATGGAAGTGGCCGGCCTACCAACCGTGCTGCCATTCCACCGCAAAATTGTCGACCACCCCGCTTTTATCGGCGATGCCGCAGCAAACCGATTTGGAATTTACACCCGCTGGATCGAGACCGAGTGGACCAACGACATTCCTGCCTGGAGTGGAGTGGGCGAACCAGCCGCTGAAATCGGCGAGCGCCAGAGTGTTGTGGTAGAGGTCAATGGCAAACGGGTTGAGGTCTCGCTACCTAAGCGTTTAGGTATTGGAGGCAGTTCAGTTGCCACCGCTGGCCATGCACCGCGCCGTAAAACTCAGTCTCACGCTTCAGCCGCCACCGGTGCTTCAGGAAACTCGATCAAAGCCCCGATGCAATCAACCGTCGTGAAGTTTGCAGTGGCCGTAGGTGACAAAGTTGCCGAGGGAGATTTGGTCGTTGTGCTCGAGGCAATGAAAATGGAGCAGCCGCTAAACGCCCACAAAGCAGGGGTTATCAAGAGCATCGGAGCCCAGGTTGGTGCGACAGTTTCAGCCGGTACAGTTCTGATCGAAATCGAAGACTAGTCGTTCGAACCTAATCAATCGGTTGGTGCAACGCTCTTGCGGCGTCTGAGATAGATCCTGAAATTGAAGGATAAACGCTGTAGGTTTTAGCAACCTCATCTACCGTCAATCGGTTTTCAATCGCAAGAGCGATCGGGTAGATCAAATCAGAGGCTCGTGGCGCCACCACAACTCCGCCAATTACGGTTCCACCGGTTGAGCAAATCAACTTGATGAAACCTTCTTCAATGCCCTGCATTTTGGCGCGGGGGTTGGTGTTCAGCGGAAGTTTTTCAACGAAACCTGATACTCGACCAGCCTTCAAATCGCTCTCTGACCAACCAACCGAGGCAATCTCTGGGGCGGTGAATACGTTGGCCGCTACGTTGCGCATCGGCGCCGGAGCTGCGAGATCACCCATGGTGTGGAACACCGCCGTGCGACCCATCATGGCGCTTACCGAAGCAAGTGGCAGAGCGGTTGAACAGTCGCCTACCGCGTAAACGTTGGCACGGCTGGTGCGACCGACCTTATTCGCAATGATATGACCGGTTTCGTTGAGCAGCACACCTGCTTCTTCGAGCCCCAAACCTTCGGTGTTTGGTATGCCGCCAACTGCCATCAAAGCGTGGCTGCCTGAAATAACTCGGCCATCGGCAAGGGTAACCTCAACACCGTTTCCAGTGTTGACCACTTTTTCGGCTCTGGTTTCTGAATAAATATGGATGCCATTGCGGCGAAATACCGATTCGATAACCTCGGCCGCATCGGCATCGTTGCCAGGGAGAACCATGTTTCTCGAAGAAATTAGGCTGACCTGCGAACCAAGGTTGCAGTAGGCCGATGCAAACTCAGCTCCGGTTACACCAGAGCCAACCACGATCATGTGTTCGGGTAACTCTTTAAGGGCGTAGAGCTGAGTCCAGGTGAAGATTCGTTCTCCGTCGGGCATGGCTGAATCTAGTTTGCGCGGATGTGCCCCGACCGAGACAATGATGGTTTTAGCTTCCATTCGCTCTGGTTCGGCACCTTCAACCTCGGCAATAACCGCGTGGTTTCCATCGAGTCGGCCACGGCCATGAATCACGCGAACGCCTTCGGTGAGCAAAGTTTCAAGCATGTCTGAAGACTGCTCTTCGGCAAGGTCAAGCAGTCGCTGATTTACCGCACCCAGGTCTACCTCGATCTTGGGTTTGATCTGCTGCCCAGCAAATGAAAATCGAACACCCAAGTTAGAGGCGTGAGCCACACGCTGAGCAGCCTCTGCAGTTGCAATCAAAGTTTTCGATGGAACAACATCGGTTAGTACCGCGTTGCCGCCGATGCCATTGCTCTCAATTAGGGTTACTTCGGCACCCAGCTGACGACCCGCCAAAGCCGCTTCGTAGCCGCCGGGTCCGCCGCCGATGATGACGATGTGGTGTTTTTTGGTTTCGCTCACAGGTTCATTCTGCCACCTGATGCAAAGGCGTAGACTCAGGTTTATGAGCAATCCGCTAGATGTTTCCTCAACTAATCCTTTCGAAATTGCCGAAGTGGCGGCTGCACAAATCCGAGAAAAAACCGGGGTTGAAACCCATGAAATCGCCCTGACGCTGGGCTCTGGTTGGGCAAAGGCGGCAGATCTGATTGGTGAAACTGTGGCCACTATCGCGGCGACTGAAATCACCGGATTTTCTGCACCCGCTTTGGCCGGGCACGTAGGAAACATCCGATCAATTCGGCTTCCAAACGGCAAACACGCATTGGTGCTGGGGGCACGTACCCATTTCTACGAGGGTCACGGCGTTCGGCGAGTTGTGCACGGGGTCAGAGTTGCCGCAGCTGCCGGAGCCAAAACCATGATTCTGACTAACGGAGCGGGAGGCATTCGAGAAAGCTGGCAACCAGGCACTCCAGTGCTGATTAGCGATCACATAAACCTAACTGCGGCAAGCCCACTAGAGGGTGCAACGTTTGTTGATTTAACCGACCTTTACTCGAGAAGACTTCGTGAAATTGCCCGCAGCGTTGATGCGAATCTAGATGAGGGCGTCTACTGTCAGTTCCGCGGACCCCAGTATGAAACCCCGGCCGAGGTTCAAATGGCCAAAATCATGGGCGGCCACATTGTCGGAATGTCAACCGCACTGGAGGCAATTGCGGCTAGACAGTCAGGTTTAGAGATTCTCGGAATGTCTTTGATCACCAATCTTGCGGCCGGAATCCAAAAAACTCCGCTGAGCCATGAAGAAGTAATCGAAGCCGGGCGCGAGGCCGAGGCCAAAATTAGCGCACTGCTCGCCCAGATCGTCACCAAACTATAAATCATGAACGAACTGCTATCTGCGGCCCGAGCCTGGTTGTCCCAAGACCCAGACCCTGAAACCAGAGCTGAGCTTGAAAAGCTTATTGAACAGCACGATGCGGC
This sequence comes from Actinomycetota bacterium, assembly GCA_041180285.1. Taxonomy (GTDB): domain Bacteria; phylum Actinomycetota; class Actinomycetes; order Actinomycetales; family Microbacteriaceae; genus Rhodoluna. The sequence continues at coordinate 9,932 of JBEGRV010000027.1, read as the reverse complement.
CGAGCTTGAGGACAGATTCGGCTCTCGCCTAGGCTTCGGCACGGCGGGCTTGCGTGGTGAACTTGGCGCAGGCCCAAACCGCATGAATCGGGTGCTGGTCGCCCAGGCTGCGGCCGGAATAGCGAAGTACCTGCTAAACCAAGGCGATCAGCATCCAACGGTCGTAATTGGTTATGACGGCAGAAAAAACTCGGCGATTTTTGCACGTGATTCAGCCGAGATCATGGCGGGTTTTGGTCTAAAAGTCAGGCTGTTTGACTCAGCAGTGCCAACTCCTGTGCTGGCTTTTGCCGGTAAAAAATTAGGCACCTCGGCCGCGATTATGGTTACCGCATCACACAACCCACCGCGGGATAACGGCTACAAGGTTTACCTCGGCGGCCAGTGGGGCGGGTCGCAAATTATTAGTCCAACTGACAAACAGATCGCTGCCGAGATTGAAAAAGTTTCGCAAGACCAAACTTTCGCCGCGTTGCCTAAAGCTGATTCATTCGAGTTGATCGGTGAAGAGTTGCGTCAAATGTACATTTCGGAAACTGCAAACTTGGTTGAGCACATTACAGATGCCGATCGATTGACTCTGGTCTATACAGCTCTGCATGGGGTTGGTTGGAAGACCGTGCGCGATCTGTTCCAAAGAGTTGGCATTTCTGATTTGGTAACCGTGGATGCCCAATTACACCCGGATGAGAACTTTCCCACGGTTGCATTTCCAAACCCTGAAGAGCCCGGGGCCATGGATTTGGCGTTTGCAACTGCCCGCTCAAGAGATGCAGACCTGATTATCGCCAACGACCCTGACGCAGATCGGCTTGCAATTGCCGTTCCTGATCGGTCGGCAGCATCCGGTTGGCGGCGCTTAACAGGAGATGAAGTTGGCCTGATTCTCGGTGACTTCATTGCTCGACGGGCCAAAATGCTAGGTTTAGCTGGCACACTGGCGAACTCGATTGTTTCTAGCTCTGCACTAACTGCCGTTGCCGATGCAAACGGGCTGACGCACACCGAAACACTCACCGGATTCAAGTGGATATCAAAGGTTCCCAATTTGATTTTCGGTTACGAAGAGGCCCTTGGTTACTGCGTAGACCCCCGAAATACACCTGACAAAGATGGCATTTCGGCAGCTTTGGTTTTCACCGCTATTGCGTATGAGTTGAACTCGGCCGGTAAAACCATCGATGAACACCTGCAGCAGCTGGGTGAGCAATACGGCTTCTACGCGACCTCGCAAATTAGCGTTCGAGTAAGCGATCTTTCGCTGATTGGCAAAATGATCACTGCACTTCGCGCCCAGCCACCTCAGCAGATTGATGGCGAAAACGCTAAGTTCACCGACCTTGCCCTTGGCTCTGACAACCTTGCCGCAACTGATGGACTTCGATTTGACCTAGAAACACGTCGAGTAATCATCAGACCCTCTGGGACCGAGCCGAAACTCAAGTGCTATTTGCAAGCGATATCCGACTCTAAAAAGCACGCGCAAAATTCGCTAAACAGCCTTGAGGCTGAAATGCGGTTACTGCTACAGCAGGCTGGCGCTTAGTTTCTCGGTGAGTTCTTCAAGATCAAAGAAGTGCTCAACAGAAACCACCTCGGCTCGAAGCCCCTGCAGTTTGTCTACCAAATCCGGAGTGGTCAAGATTAGTTGGGCATCGACGCGCTCACGCGCGGTTTTTAGGTCGGTTGCCTCAACGGTGGCATCAATTTCAAGTTGAGCCAAGACCTTTTCGGCGTTCATTTTCAGAAGCACCGAAGTGCCAATGCCCATCCCGCAAACCGCAATAATTTTCACTCGGCAATTCTTACAAATTGCTTTGAAGGTAATCGCTAATTTCCTCGGCTGACGCCACATTTAACAGGAAATTCACATTGGCCTCGTCCTGCAGAAACCGTGCCAATTCACCCATAATTTCGATGTGCGAGTCGTGGTCTAGGGCGGCCAGGCCAATCAAAATTCGAACCGGATCATTCGATTGATGCCCGAATTCAACTCCCTCGCTGAGGGTCAAAATAGAGATTCCAGTTTCAAACACCGACGGTGATGGTTTTGAATGAATCAAAGCAATTCCCGGTGCTATCACCTGATAAGGGCCAAGCTCTTCCAATACCGAAAGGCACTCTGCGCCGTACTCGGGTGAGACTTTACCTGCGGCCACCAGCAATTTGACCGCCAGTTCGGTCGCATGCATCCAATCAAGCGCGATTGCTCTGACCCGAATTGACTCTTCAGGCAGCGCAGCAGACAAATTTGGGTAAATTGCTAACCTCGAGCGGCCGCAAAACCATCGACAATCATGTCGATAAGTTCAGCCCGATCGTCTAGCGCCTGGAAACTAGCCTCTGCTGCATTGATCTGGAATGTTTCGAGATCATCGAGGTCGTAGCCAAAGGTGTCAACCAATAAACCAAGCTCGCGAGTCAGAGTAGTTGCGCTCATGAGTCGGTTATCAACGTTCACTGTCACCTTGAACCCCAGGTCGTAGAGAACATCAAAAGGATGGTCTGCCAACTCGTCACCGAGCATTTCGATGGCGCCGGTTTGCAGGTTTGAAGATGGCGAGAGCTCAAGAGCGATTTGGCGATCGTGAACCCACTCGGCAACTGGGCCAAGCACGACCAAATCGGTGTCGCCCTCACTGCGTGAGAACATGATGTCTTCAACAATGCGAACTCCGTGGCCTAGTCGCAATGCACGACCCGAAACTAGAGCGTCTCGAATGCTTTCAATGCCGTCTGCCTCACCCGCGTGAACCGTTACTGGAAAGAGCTCGCTGGCCAAATAGTCAAAGGCAATCTTGTGCTTTGAAGGAAGGAATCCTTTTTCTGCACCTGCGATGTCGAAACCAACAACACCGTTGTTGCGGTGTCGAACTGCAAGTTCGGCAATTTCGAGACCGCGATCAGCATGACGCATTGCCGTGATTAGCTGCCCGGTTCTGACGAATCCGCCGGCTGCGTCAACGGCTGCCATTCCTGCTTCAAGGCCATCTTGAACAGCTTCAACTACCTCATCAAGGTTCAAACCGTTGCGAAGGTGCTGCTCTGGAGCCCAACGAACTTCGCCGTAGATAACTCCGTCAGCAGCAAGATCTTCAACAAACTCTTTGGCAATTCTGCTGAGCCCCGATTTTGTCTGCATCACCGCAGTGGTTACATCAAATGTCTCAAGGTATTTCACCAATGAGCCTGAATCTGCAGACTCCTCAAACCAGGCCTTTAGCGATTTTGCATCGCCGGCCGGCAGCTCGAGACCAATTTCTTCAGCCAATTCAACAATCGTCTGTGGTCTAAGTGCACCGTCAAGGTGATCGTGCAGCGAAATTTTGGGTAGTGATTTGATGTCGAATTTCGGCAACTTGATTCCTATTCGTAGATGGTTTCGAGCACGATCGGAGTTTGTTCAACAGCCAATTGGCCAATCGAGATTTTTCCGTCGAGGGCGCTGAGTGCTCGCTCAAATCTAGCCGATTCATCGGCGTATAGAGTGAGCAGCGGCTGGCCTTTGGTTACGTAATCACCGCGTTGGGCGTGCAGTTCGATTCCGGCGCCCAGAGCAATCTCGTCTTCTTTTCGTTCACGCCCAGCCCCTAACCGCCAAGAGGCGATTCCACAGGCTAGAGCATCTAGTTCGGTTAGGTAGCCACTCTCTTGAGCAAGTACCGTGTGCGACTCTCGGGCAACCGGAAGTTTGGCAGCCAAATCGCCGCCCTGAGCGGCAACCATGTCATTCCACTTATCCATGGCTCGTCCGTCTTTGAGCGCCGAAGCGACATCGACGCCGGTGATTCCGGCAAGTCGAAGCATTTCGGTAGCCAGAGTCACGGTGAGCTCAACAACATCTGCTGGGCCACCACCGGCAAGAACGTCGAGCGACTCTTCAACCTCAAGCGCGTTCCCAATTTTGCGCCCCAGCGGAGTGGACATGTCGGTGAGCATTGCGGTGGTAGATACTCCGGCGTCTTGCCCAAGCTGAACCATTCCTCGGGCTAACTCGCGAGCCTGGCCAAGCTCCTTCATGAAAGCACCTGAGCCAACTTTGACGTCAAGCACGAGAGCAGAAGTGCCCTCTGCAATTTTTTTGGACATGATCGACGAGGTGATCAGTGGGATGGCCTCGACCGTGCCCGTCACGTCGCGCAGCGCATAAAGCTTTTTGTCAGCCGGAGCGATGTTTGCGCTTGCCCCACACACCGCACCACCTACGGTTTGCAGTTGGTGCAAGAACTGCTCGAAGCTTAGGTCTGGGCGCCATCCTGAAATGGCCTCGAACTTATCTAACGTGCCACCGGTGTGGCCCAGGCCGCGCCCGCCGAGTTGCGGAACCGCAGCGCCGAAAACAGCAACCAGTGGAACTAGCGGAAGGGTTATTTTGTCGCCCACACCACCGGTTGAATGTTTGTCAACTGTTGGCTTGGCTAATTCTGACCAGTCGAGCTTTTCGCCACTCGCGATCATGGCCAGTGTGAGATCACGAATTTCACGACGGTTCATTCCATTAAGCAGAATTGCCATGGTCATGGCAGACATTTGCTCATCGGCTACAACACCCGCTGTGTAATTTTCAATTAGCCAGTTGATTTCGTCGGTTCCGAGTTCGCCGTGTTCACGTTTTTTGATGATTAGGTCGACTGCCGAAAATTGGCTCATGCGCGTTCCTCAAGATCTCGAGGCCCAAAGGCATCTGGGATTACCTGTTCAATCGTCTTGAATCCCGAAACGGTTTCAAGCATCATTCCCGGAGCAGAGTGTTCGAAAAGTAACTGGCGGCAGCGCCCGCACGGCATCAAAATTTGGCTGTGCCCATCAACGCAGGTGAAGGCCACAAGTTTCGAAATGCCGCCCATGACGAGGTCGCTGACCAGTGAGCATTCGGCGCACAGGGTCAAGCCGTAAGAGGCGTTTTCAACATTGCAGCCGGTTACGATTCGACCGTCCTGGGTCAACGCTGCAGCGCCCACCGGAAACTTTGAATAGGGAACATAGGCTTTTGTCATCGCCGCTTGGGCCGCTGCCCGCAACTCATCCCAATTAATTTCCATCGACTAGGCCTTCACGTAGGGCAAACCGGCGGCCGCTGGGCCGGTCACTTTTCCAACCAGTCCGGCAACCGCGACCACGGTCAGTGCGTATGGAAGCATTAGCAAAAATTCTGATGGCACATCCGAACCGATAATTGCCAGCCCGTACTGAAGGTTTTGTGCGAAGCCAAAAAGCAAGGCTGCCATGGCTGCATAAATCGGATTCCAGCGACCAAAGATGAGAGCGGCAAGGGCAATGTAGCCGGCACCATTGGTCATCTCTTTGCCGAATGCACCAACCTGACCGAGGGTAAAGAACGATCCACCGAGACCGGCCAAAGCGCCGCCTATGATCACGCTGGTATAGCGCATCTGGAATACCTTGATGCCCACCGTGTCAGCAGCCTTTGGGTATTCGCCGACGGCACGTACCCGAAGGCCCCATCGAGTCTTGAAGAGCACGAACCAAACCGCAAACACCGCGATGAACATCAGGTAGACGATCAGCGTCTGGTTAAAGAGCACCGGACCGAGAACTGGAATCTGGCCCAAAACCGGAATCAAGATTTTGTCAAAGCGCGGAGGTGCATTGAACAACTGGATGTTGGTGGTTAGCAGTGATGAATAGAGGAAGTTGGTGAATCCGATCACCAGCACGTTCAGAACAACACCGACGATGATTTGATCAACTATGTACCGAATGCTGAAGACAGCCAAGACCCACGAGACCAAGGCGCCAGCAAACAGCGCAGCCAACAAGCCCAAATAAAGATTCTGAGAGAGCGAGGCTGCAAGTGCTGAAGCGAAGGCTCCGATTAGCAGCTGACTGTCGATGGCAATATTCACGACACCGACTCGTTCACTGAGTACGCCGGCTAGAGATCCGAAAATTAGCGGAACAGCCAAAGCCAGTGAGCCCTGCAATAGCGACGTGATGGGCATTGATTTGCCGGCAAAAAGCATGACCAAAATCTGCAGCACCAGTGCCAAGCCAAAAATAATGACCGCCCAACGGTCGGTTTTGCGATCTCTCAGCTGACGCTGAATCCAGGCAAATGTGGCGCCGGCGATGGTAAACAAGACTGAAATTACGGAAATCAGCTGAGTCGAAATTGAAAATGAAGGAAGCTTAAAAATATCGCTGTCGGTAGCGGTGGCAACCTCAGTGTGGCTGGCCGGAGTAATCAACCAGAGCCAAACCGAAACTGCAGCCAGCACGGTCATGATGACCGGAGTCTTAATTGACGGCTTCACTGGGCACCACCCTTCTTGGTCTTAATTCGGAACATCGATCGAACCAACGGCGGCGCTGCAATGAACAACACGATCATCGACTGCACCACCAACACGATGTCAATCGGGACGCCCTCTTGAGCCTGCATGGTTACCGCTCCCGCGCGCAAACCACCAAACAAAATTCCGGCTGCTAGCACGCCGTAGGGGTTGTTTCTGCCCAATAGGGCTACCGTGATGGCGTCAAAACCAAAAGATGCTGACACGCCGGTGGTGAGGTTTTTCTCACTACCCAGAATCTGTGTGGTACCGGCGAGTCCGGAGAGTGCTCCGGAGACCGCCATCACCAGTACATAGGTGAGGCCAATGCTGATACCCGCAGTTTTTGCCGCGTTTGGGTTATGCCCAAGAGCTCTGAATTGAAAACCGATGCTCGAACGGTTGAGCAGCCACCAAACAGCAACCACAGCCGCCAACATTACAAATACTCCGGCGTGCAGCCTGAACTGTTCACCGAGCAGCAACGGATAGCGGGCACCCTCTGGCACCGGCGATGAAATTGGGTTCACTGAGCCCGGGGCTTGCAGCAGTGGCGTCTTCAGCAGGAAGCCAAGCAGCAAGGCCGCAATGTAGTTCATCATGATGGTCACGATTACCTCGTTGGCGCCCGTGGTTGCCTTCAGCAATCCAACAATCGCACCGAACAGGGCTCCGCCCAAGATTCCGGCTAAGAATGCAACCAGAAAGGCAACACCAGCGGGCATTGGAACGTTGATGGCGACAAATCCGGCAAACATCGCTCCAAAAATTATCTGACCGGTACCACCGATGTTGAATAGCCCCGAGCGGAAAGCAACGGCAAGACCCAAACCGGAGAGGGTAATCGGAGTTGCAAAGGCTAATGTCTCGGTTATCGGTCGAATCATGCGGTTGAAGTCATCTGATTCATAGTTGAAGATTGCACCGCGGAACATCGCGTCGTAAGCGCCAAATACCGAGTTCCACACCGCAATAAAAAAGTCACCCGGCCGAGCCGCAAAATAACTTGCGGCTAGCTGAACCTCTTCGCTGCTGAAGGCAATCAAGATTCCGCCAAAAATAAACGAGGCAAGGATGGCCAGCACCGTTACCAGCGCGCTCGGCGAAAAGATTTCTTTGATTACTTTGTTCATGCTGCAGCCTCACTTGAAATGCCAGCCATCATTGCGCCCAGGACTTCGCGAGGAGTGTCGGCCGGAACAATGCCAACAATCTTGCCTCGGTACATGACCGCGATTCGGTCACCTAACTGAGTGGCCTCATCTAACTCGGTGGCAACAATCAAAACAGGCACTCCGCTATCTCTGGTTTCGATGATGCGCTCGTGCACAAATTCAATTGACCCGACGTCGAGACCTCGGGTTGGCTGTGACGCAACCAGTAATTTGAGTTGCCTAGACAGCTCTCGAGCCAACACCACCTTCTGCTGGTTTCCGCCTGATAGCTGACTCGCCTTAGTTGTAATGCCCTGAGTACGAACGTCGAACTCGGTGATTTTCTCCTCAGCGAATTTTTTTAGAAAGTCGAGTTGGAGTGAAATTCCTTTTGCAAACGGGGGCCGATCACTGCGATCTAGCATCAGGTTTTCGGCGATCGTGAAATCACCGACTAGACCATCTTGGGTGCGGTCTTCCGGAACGAATCCGACCCCCATGTCGAGCACCTGTTTGACCGATTTTCCAATTAATTCAGTTCCGTCGAGTGCGATAGATCCGGTGGTTTTTCCGTGCATTCCAACGATGGCTTCAGTCAGTTCGGTCTGACCGTTACCCTGAACACCAGCTATAACCAAAACCTCACCCTGATGGATTTCAAAAGAAACGTCGTCAATAACTTTGGTTCCCTTGTGATCCCAGGCATTCAGATTTTTCACCTGGAAAGTTGCGGCTCCAAGCTTCGGTGCTGCCTTATCGACATCTAGATCAACTGCACGACCAACCATCATCGAAGCCATCTCTGCAGCACTTGACTTTGGATCAGCTTCACCGACCACTTTGCCGAGTCGAATTACGGTAATTTTGTCGGCAACTTCGCGAACCTCACGCAGCTTGTGAGTTATGAAAACGATCGCGGCACCCTCGGCGCGCAACTGTTGCATGATCGCCATAAGCTCATCGGTTTCTTTAGGGGTAAGCACAGCAGTTGGCTCGTCAAAAACTAAAACTTTGGCGTCACCCATCAAAGCCTTGATAATTTCAACGCGCTGCTGAACACCGACCGGAAGCTCTCCGACAATCGCGTCGGGATCAATCTCGAAACCAAAGCGAGCCGAGATTTCTATCACGCGACGTCTTGCCTCAGCCAAATCGATGACCCCACCAAACTTGGTTGGTTCGTGGCCGAGAATCACATTTTCGGCCACTGTAAGAACGGGGATGAGCATGAAATGCTGGTGCACCATTCCGATGCCGGCCGCCTGCGCATCGCCGGGGCCAGAAAATTTAACCGGCTGATCATCGATCAGAATTTGACCACCGTCGGGTTTGTACAGACCGTACAAAACATTCATCAGAGTCGATTTACCAGCGCCATTCTCACCGAGAAGGCAGTGAATTTGACCCGGTTCGATGACCAGGTTGATCGCATCATTAGCGATAAGTGCACCAAATTTCTTGGTGATTTCTCGAAGTTCCAGCTTCATTGCTTTTCCATTCAACTTGGCGTTTTGCGCTCGTTTGCCAGTCTAACCCGAAGGCTAAGCAGCACTTAAACGAAATCGGGGGCCGCCGAAACGACCCCCGATTTGTTTGAAGCAGATTACTTCTTGTAGATCGAAGTGACTACTAGAGAGCCATCCTTGATCTTGGCCGCTAGGTCATCTAGCTCAGCCTGAAGGTCACCGTAGGCAACGTCGTGAGCGTCAGAAATGCGCACGCCACCGTTGGCTAGGGTTCCCACGTACTGGTTCTCGTCGCCACCGGCAAACGCACCGTCAACACCGGTCTTGATTACCTCAAGAACTGCGTTTGCCATCTTCTTCTCGATTGAGGTCAAGATGTTGGCCTTGTATTCGGTGTGAGCTGGAAGGTTGTACCAGTCTGAGTCAACACCGATTACGAGCACGCCGTCTTTTTCAAGCGAGGCCTGACCCGAACCGATACCAACTGGGCCGGCAACCGGAAGGATGATGTCTGCACCCTGAGCGATGAAACCTTCGGTCAAGGTCTTACCCTTGGCGATGTCTGAGAAGTCACCGGTGGCAGCCCACTTCGAGCTGTCGTCGCCTTCAGCACCGAGAACCTTGACGTTCTTGCCCTTGGCCTCGTTGTAAGCGGCAACACCCTGCTTGAAGCCATCCATGAAGATGGTTACAGAAGGTAGCAACATACCACCGTAGGTGGCGACCTTGCCGGTCTTGGTGGTGCCTGCAGCTAGGTAGCCAGCTAGGAATGCAGCTTCAGCGGTGTCGTACTGAATTGGCTTCACGTTAGGCAGGCTCAAGGGAGAGAAGTCGTCGTTGCTGAGAGCTGAGTCGATTAGAGCGAAGTTGACCTCTGGGTTAGCTTTCGCTGCATCGCGAACAGCTGCTGCCAAAAGGAAGCCAACGCCAATGATTAGGTCACAGTCGGCCTGAACCATCGAGTCAACACCAGAGACGAAGTCGGTCTGGGTAGCTGAGCTTGGAGACTCAACCTCTGC